>CAZIVZ010000087.1:0-10052 GCA_964542495.1 uncultured Aquihabitans sp. | reverse complement strand
GCCCCGGCCAAGACGTCGTAGGAGAAGTCCGACACGGCGCGCGCCCGGGCGGCTTCGCCCATCTGCCGGCGGCGCTCGGGCTCGACGATCAGGGCGCGCAGGGCGTCGGCCAGCTCCGAGACCGACCGGGGATCGCGCACCACCAGGCCGGTCTCGCCGTCGGCCACCGCCTCGGCAGCACCGCCGCTGTCGCCGGCCACCTGGGGCACGCCGCACGCGGCGGCCTCCAGGAACACGATCCCGAAGCCCTCCTGCTCGAGCCCGAGCCACCGGTTCCGGCAGTCCATGGCGAAGATGTCGCCCGCCCCGTACAGCGCCGGCAGGTCGTGGTCGTCCACCCGGCCCACCAGCCGCACCGGCGCGCCGGTCTCGTCCACCAGGCGGGCGAGGCGGACCTGGTCGCGACCACCACCGGCGATGACCACCTCGAGGTCGGGGTGGATCGGGGCAAGGCGGGCGGCAGCACGGACGAGCACGTCCATGCCCTTGCGCGGGACCAGCCGGCTGACCGACACCACGAGGGTGGCATCGGGCGACGCGCCGAACCGCTGGCGGGCGGCACGGCGCTCGGGCTCGGTGAGCGGCCGGAACCGCTCCACGTCGACGCCGGGGGGCACGACCGCCACGGGCAGGACGCGCCCGGCGGCCCGCTCGCCCTCGTCGGCCGGGTAGCCGCCCGCGGCCACCACCAGGTCGGCGCCCCGCAGCACGCGCGCCAGGGCGTGGCGAGGGCCCGGGACGCGACCGGGCACCGTCACCTCGGCGCCGTGGAGGATCACGCCGTAGGGCCGCCCGAGGCTCGGGCCGAGGTGACCCACGGGCAGGGCGGGATCGAGGAGCACCAGCTCGGCGCCCACCTCGTCGGCCAGAGCCACGATCCGCCGCCGCAGGGCGCCGGTGGGCAGCAGCACCCGCTCGTCGGTCCGCTCGATGCGGAACCCGATCTCGGCGTCGAACGCGGCCGCACCCGGGTGCGGAGTGGTGAGGACCGTGGTGTCGGCCGACGGCAGCCGGCGCCACAGCTCCCAGAGGTAGGACTGGATCCCACCGATCTTGGGCGGGAAGTCGTTGGTGACGAGGAGGTGCTTCACGGGGACCGCAGGGGGCTCGGCTGACGGGGGGCGACGGGGGCCGCGAGCTCCTCGTGCACGAGGGGGTCGGGATCGTCGGCGACGAGGGACAGGAGATCGTCGCACCCCAGGCGGCGAGCTGCCCACACGGCATGGGCCCGCACCAGCGCCTGGGGGTGGCCCAGGGCGGCGGCGAGGGCCGCTCCCACCTGCGGATCGGCCCCGTCGCCGACGTTGCCCAGCACCACCAGGGCGTTGCGGCGCAGGTGGACGGGGTCGCGCCGGGCCACGTACCAACGGCCGTGGCGGTCGAGCAGCTCCGAGTCGGTGGCGGCGAGGAGCTCGAGCAGCGGGACCCAGGCCCGCTCGGCATCGCCCTCCGGCACCCGCTCGCCGCGGCCGCCGGGGGCGGCCCGGTGCTGCTCCCGGCGGTTGGGCGGGCAGACGTCCTGGCACTCGTCGCAGCCGTAGAGCCGATCGCCGAGGGCCTCGCGCTGGTCTGGCGGGAACGAGCCGGTGGCCTGGAGGGTCCACGACAGGCAGCGCCGGGCGTCGACCACCCCCGGTGCCACGATCGCGCCGGTGGGACACGCGGGCAGGCACCGCTCGCACGAGCCGCACCCGTCGGGCGCCCGAGTGGCGGCGGGCAGGCCCGTCAGGTCGTCCGGGCCGGCGTCGGTGATCACGGTGCCGAGCACGAACCAGCTCCCGTGGCCGGGCAGGAGCAGGTTGGCGTTCTTGCCGAACCAGCCGAGCCCGGCCCGGTGCGCCACCGCCCGGTCCACCAGGTGGTTCTGGTCGCTGACCACCACCGCCCGATGGCCGCCCTGGTGCAGCCGGTCGGCCATCGCGGCCAGGCCGGCCAGGAGGCGGTCCTGGTCGTCGGCCCAGACGTAGCGGGCCACCGCCCCCACCGGCCCGCGTCCGCTCGGCGCGGCCGGCGCGTCGCGGTGGTACGAGCAGGCCCCCACCACCAGGGTGCGGGCGCCCGGGAGGGTGGCCGCCGGGTCGGTGGAGCGGGCCGGGTTCCGGTAGGTGAACTGCATCGAGCCGGCGAGACCTTCCCGGCGGCGCTCCTCGATCACCTGGCGCGTGTCGTCGAACGGCTCGGCGCCGCACGCCCCCACCACGTCGAGCCCGGCCGCCCGACCGGTTGCGGCCAGCACCTCGAAGCTCAGGGTCTGGGGCACCCCGCCATGGTCGCACGCCACCCGGCACCGGCCGGGCCGGGGCGGGGCGGCCACGTCAGCCGGTGCGCCGCCGGTGGCGCAGCGGCGGTGCCAGGCCGGCCTCGTCGAGCAGGCGCATGGCCCGGGCCTCCTCGAGGTCGACCACCACCGGCGTGCCCGCCTCGACACCGCACAGGAACGTGACCACGCAGTCGTTGCACGCCGGGGTGTCCTGGAGCGCGCACTCGTCGCAGTCGATCCGCAGGCAACCGTCGGCCGGTGGGCGACGGGTCGGGTCGGTGATGGGGACGATCGGTGACATCGGGGACCTCCGGCTGGCTGGAGATCGCATCTTCCCCACCCCCACTGACAGCGAGCGCCGCGCCCCGGCTGGTTACGCCTCCGGTACCGGCTGGGCCGCGGGGTCGAGCACCTCGACACGACCGGCCGCGCCGCACCAGCGGCACTCCACCGACTCCACGTGGTCGTCCAGCACCTGCTCGTCCTCGACGGTGAGCTCACCGCCCACGGTGAAGTGGTGGTAGGCGCGGGTGCGGCGGGTGGAGGTGACGTCGAAGCGGGTCAGGTTCCCGCACGACGTGCATCGGTAGCGAACAGGACTGGACACGCATCGATGCTACCGGCACGCCTCGACCGGCCGACCAGCCGCGACGGCACGGGACTCCGATCAACCGACCCCGAGCGGCAGGCCCCGCCGGCCGGCCACGTAGCAGGCCGCCGGCACCTTGTTGTCGAAGCAGGCCTCCTCCACGACCGCGTCGGCGGCCTCGGCGTACTTGCTCCCGCCGAAGTCACCAGGGGCCGGGAGCTGGCGGGAGCCGACCTCGAAGCAGGCGTCGGGGTCGCCGCCCAGGCACTCGGCCACGAGGCGGGCGTTCTCGGCCGTGGTGGCATCGTCGGCCACGGTGGTGGTGGTGGTCTTCTCGGGCGGAGCCGTGGTGGACGTGGATGGCGGCGGTGGGGTGGGGTCCGAGACCGTCGGCCCCGTGGTGGAGGTGGGGTGGTCGGCGGCCGTGGTGGACGTCTCAGGTGGCGCGGTGGTCGACGTGGTGGCGATCGACGTGGCGGTCGTGGTCGACGTGGGCACCGGATCGTCGCCGCCATCGTCGCCGGCGACCAGCCACACCACGAGCAGGGCGACCAGTGCCGCCACCACGGCACCCGCCACCACCAGCACCCTGCGCTGCCTCTCGTCCACCATCGGCCCTCCCGTTGCGACCGGGCGCAGCGTAGGTGGCACCCGGCCCGGCCGGACCATCGGGGGTGCCCGGAAGCGAACGCTTGTTCCACGAACGTCCGTTCGCTACGGTCCGACCATGCAGGCCAGCTTCGACGACCTCGGCACCCCGCTCCACCAGGTCACGTTCTGCGTGGTGGACCTCGAGACCACCGGGGGCGTGGCCGCCGACGGCGGGATCACCGAGATCGGCGCCGCCCGCTACCGGGGCGGCGAGTGCCTCGGCACCTTCCAGACCTTCGTCAACCCCGGCTGCGCCATCCCTCGCCAGATCACCCTGCTCACCGGGATCACCCAGGCCATGGTGGCGCCCGCTCCCCCACCCGACGCCGTGCTGCCCACCTTCCTCGAGTTCCTGGGCGACGCCGTGGTGGTGGGCCACAACGTCCGCTACGACCTCGGCTACCTCAACGCCGCCCTCGAGCGATCGGGGCGGCCCCGCCTCCCCAACCGGTCGGTCGACACGCTGTCGCTGGCCCGGCGCCTGGTGCGAGACGAGGTGCCCAACTGCCGCCTGAGCACCCTGGCCGACCGCTTCCGGCTCCCCCACCGGCCCTGCCACCGGGCGCTCGACGACGTCCTCGCCACCGCCGACCTGCTCCACCTGCTGCTCGAACGAGCCGGCGGCCTCGGGGTGTGCGGACTCGACGACCTGCTCGGCCTGCCCACCATGGGTGGGCACCCGCAGGCCACCAAGCTCCGGCTCACCGACCGCCTGCCCCGCAAGCCTGGCGTGTACCTGTTCCGCGACCGTGGCGGGCGCACGCTGTACGTCGGCAAGGCCTCCAACCTCCGCACCCGCGTGCGGTCCTACTTCTCCACCGACGATCGGCGGAAGATCGGCCAGCTGCTGCGGGAGACCGAACGGATCGACCACGTCGTCTGCCCCAGCCCCCTGGAGGCCGCCGTGCTCGAGGTGCGCCTGATCCACCGCCTCGAGCCCCGCTTCAACCGGCAGTCCAAGACCTGGCGCAGCTACACCTACCTGAAGCTCACCGACGAGCCCTTCCCGCGCCTCTCGGTGGTGCGCGCCATCCGACCCGACGGGGCGCTCTACCTCGGCCCGCTCCCGTCCACCAAGGCGGCCAAGCGGGTCGCCGAGGCGATCGAGACCGCGGTCCCCCTGCGCCGGTGCACCGCCACGCCGGGCCGCATGGCGCGCTCAGGCCCCTGTGCACCAGCCCAGATCGGGGTGTCCACCTGCCCGTGCGCCGGGCAGGTCAGCCAGGAGGAGTACGCCCGGATCGTGGCCACGGTGCGGCGCGGCCTGCTGCACGAGCCGGCGTTGCTGCTCGCCCCGCTCGAGCAGAAGATGGACGCCCTGGCCGCCGCCGAGCGCTTCGAGGAGGCGGCGGAGATGCGTGACCGCGCCGCCGCCCTCACCGTCGCGCTGCGCCGGCAGCGTCGCTTCGACGCCCTGCGGCGCACCGGCCGGCTGGTGCTCGAGGTGGGCGGGCGGTCCGGGGCCGAGCTCGACCACGGCCGGCTCGTGCGCTCGTGGGTCATCGGTGCCGGGGGCAGCCGAGAAGTCCCCCTGCCCCTCGACCTCGACCCGGTCACCCCGGCCGCACCCGGTTCCCCGATCCCCAAGTCGGTGGCCGACGAGCTGGCCTGCGTGGCCGCCTGGCTGGACAAGGAGGCCGGCCGCATCCGGGTGGTCCACGCCGACGAGGGGCTGGCGTCGGCCTACCCCGCGCTCGACACGTTCGAGCCGCGCAACCGCCTGCCGCTGCGCCGCTGAGCCGCCGAGGACGCCGCCTGCTTCCCCGCCCGATCGGCCGGTACCCTCTGAGGCGTGGATTGGGCGTTCGTGATCGTGCTCCTGTTGCTGTTCACCAGCCTCTCCGCGGCCGCCACGGCGTTCCTGCTCGTGCGCCACCGGCTCAACCGTCGCCACCGGGTGGACCCCGCGGTGCGCACCGGTGCCCCCATCACCTGGTTGGTCGACCCCCGTGCCCCCGCCCGTCTCCACCGTCGCCTGGCGCGGGTGGGTACCACGGCGTGCACGGTGGCCGACGACCACCGCGACGGGCCGGCCACGCGCACCCACCGACCTCGCCGGCGGTTCCGGCGGGTGGAGCCCGGCCCCCTGGAGTCCGCGGCCGACGAGCTGCGGGACCAGGCCGTGGCGCTCGATCGCCAGCTCGTCCTCCTGACGATGCTGGCCCCGCACGCGCGGCGCGCCCTGCTCGCCGACCTCGGTCGGGCGGTCGACGAGGTCGAGCGGGCCACGGCTCGGCTGGCGGTGATCAGCGCGGAGGCGCGCGCGCCTCGTGCGCTGGCCATCGACGACCCCGCCCTGGTCGACCTGGCGCGGCGCGTCGACTGGCTCGCCCAGGCCCACGCCGAGCTGACGGCCCTCGACCACGACGCCGGTCTGGCTCCGCCGCCCACCGTCGCGCCCCGCGCTCCCGCTCCCACCGCGGCCCCGCTGCCACCGCCACCTCAGGCCCGGCGCGCCCGGCGGTAGCGTCGGGCCCATGGTCCACGCCTTCGTGCTGCTCAAGGCCGAGCCGGCCCGCATCGCCTCGCTCGCCACCGCCCTCACCGAGATCGACGGTGTGGCCGAGGTCTACTCCGTGGCCGGCGACGTCGACCTGGTCGCCATCGTCCGGGTCCGCCACCACGACGACCTGGCCGAGGTGGTCACGCGCCACGTCTCCACCCTGCCCGGCATCGTCGAGACCCGCACCATGATCGCCTTCAAGGCGTTCAGCCAGCACGACCTCGACGCCATGTGGTCCCTCGGCGCCGAGTAGCCGTGGCGCCGGCGGGCGTCAGAGGGCGCTGGTGACGGCGTGGATCACCACGCCCACGAGCCCGCCCACCACCGTGCCGTTGATCCGGATGAACTGGAGGTCACGGCCCACCTGGAGCTCGATCCGGCGACTCGCGTCGTCGGCGTCCCACCGGGCCACCGTGCTGGAGATGAGCTCGCCCACCTCGTCGCGGTACTGGTCGAGCAGGTACACCGCGGTCCGCTCCACCCAGTCGTCGACCTTGGCCCGCAGATCGGGGTCCGAGCCCAGGGTCTCCCCGAGGCGGATCAGCGCGTCACGGAGCTCGGCCCGAAGCTCGCTGTCGGGGTCGGCGCTGGCCTGCACCAGGGCCGCCTTGAGGTCCCGCCACAGCGTCGAGGTCCACGACCGCACCGATGGGTGGCCGAGGATCTGGTCCTTGAGCACCTCGCCGCGCTCGGCCAGCTCCGGAGACTCCCGCAGCTCCACCACCAGCTCCCGCACCCGCTGGTCGATCTGGCGCCGCACGTCGTGGTCGGGATCGTCGGCCACCTCGGCCAGGAACCGCTTCCCGCCGCCGGTGAGGCGCGACACGATCCGGTCGTCGAGGGCGTCGGGCACCCACCACGGCGACTCACGGTCCACCCGGGCCCGGATGGTGTGGGGGTTGCGGTCGATGAACGTGGCCGTGGCCTCGAGCAGGGACGTGACCACCACCTGGTGGTGGCCGTCGGCGACGGCGGCGTCGAGCACCCGGGAGGCCACGGTGGTGGCCGACACCTCCTCGATGCGGGCGGTCACGAGCTGCTCGACCACCGGCGCCACGTCCTCGTCGCGCAGCAGTTCGACCGCGGCGCGCACGGCGTCGCCGGCGTTCTCCCCGAGCTTGGCGGCGTGGCGGGGGTCGGCCAGGTAGGCGCCGAGGCGGTCGGCCACCCCGATCGAGCGGATCTTCTCGGCGATGACCGGGCCGGAGAGGAAGTTGCCCTGCACGAAGGTGCCCAGCCCCCTGCCGATGTCGTCCTTGCGCTCGGGGATGATCGCCGTGTGCGGGATCGGGATCCCGAGCGGGTGGCGGAACAGCGCGGTCACCGCGAACCAGTCGGCGAGCGCGCCCACCATGGCCGCCTCGGCGAACGCTTCCACG
Organism: uncultured Aquihabitans sp.; assembly: GCA_964542495.1. Taxonomy (GTDB): domain Bacteria; phylum Actinomycetota; class Acidimicrobiia; order Acidimicrobiales; family Iamiaceae; genus Aquihabitans. The sequence continues at coordinate 2,670 of CAZIVZ010000087.1, read as the reverse complement.
TAGCCGGCCACGGCGTGGTCGGGGAACTGTCGGGCCACCACGAAGACCACGCCCACGAGCACCAGCAGGCCCGTGGCCAGGGCCTTCATCCGCCGCAGAGCGCTCGCCCGCTGCGCCTCGTCGGCCCCGGCCGCCGGTGCCGCCGTGGCCCCCTCGGCGACCACCGCGATCAGAGGCCCTCGGCGCGGGCCTGTTGCGACGCGCCCACCAGCGCGTCGAGGGCGGCGGCGGCCCGGCCCTCCACCAGCGAGCGGCGCGCGGCATCGACGCCGGCGGGGAGGTCGACGGCCAGGCCGGCGGCCACGAGGCCGGCGGCGGCGTTGAGCACCACGATGTCGGCCTGGGGGCCGGGCTTGCCGGCCAGCACGGCTCGGGCGAGGCGGGCGTTGGTGGCGGCGTCGCCCCCGCGCAGGTCGTCGAGCGAGCCGCGGGCGAGCCCGAGGTCGGCCGGGTCGACGTCGTAGGTCCGCACCTCGCCGTCGTGGAGGTCGTGGACGGTGGACGTGGTGGTGGTGGTGAGCTCGTCGAGCCCGTCGTGGCCGTAGACCACCAGCGCCCGCTCGGAGCCGTTGGCGGCCAGCACCCGCACCATGCGCTCGGCCATGGCGGGATCGGCCACGCCGGTGACCTGGCGGCGGACCCGGGCCGGGTTGGCCAGCGGGCCGAGGAAGTTGAACACGGTCGGCACGCCCAGCTCCTTGCGGGTGGGGCCGGCGTGGCGCATGGCGCCGTGGAAGCGCGGGGCGAAGCAGAACCCGATGCCCACGGTGTCGACGCAGCGGGCCACGCCCTCGGGGCCGAGGTCGAAGGCCACGTCGAGCGCCTCGAGGAGGTCGGCCGTGCCGCAGGCCGACGACGCCGCGCGGTTGCCGTGCTTGCAGACCCGTCCCCCGGCACCGGCGACGGTGAGGGCGGCGAGCGTGGACACGTTGATGCTGTGGCTGCGATCGCCGCCGGTGCCCACCAGGTCGATCACGCCCTCGGGCTCGGCGAGGTGCACCGGCGTCGACCGGTCGACCATGGCGCTCACCAGGCCGCTGAGCTCGTCGACCGTCTCTCCCTTCATGCGCAGGGCCACGATGAACCCGGCGATCTGCGCCGACGTGGCGTTGCCGTAGAGGATCTCGGCCATGGCGGCACCGGCGGCGGCCGCCGACAGGTCGGTCCGCGCCGTGAGCGACCCCAGCACGCCCGCCCAGCCACCCACGTCGTCCAGCGTCACCCCGGTCATGCCCGCCAGCATGGCAGAGCCCGACCCACCGACAACCCCAGCGAATGTGGTGTGCGGGAGCGACGTTCCGGTCGACGGGGAGCGTGAGGTTCGGCGGCCATGTGGCAGGAATCATCAGGGACTTGTCATTGCCGCCATGGAGCGACGGGGCCACCATGCAGGGGTGGACCGATCCCGATCCGTCGTGTTCGTGGCCGTGCCCGGCATCCAGCTGCTCGACCTGGCCGGGCCGCTCGAGGTGCTCGACGCGGCCAACCGCCTGCTCGAACGTCGGGGGCGGTCCGAGGGGTACCACCTGGCGATCGCCACCCCGGACGGGCAGCGGGTCCGCACGTCGAGCGGGGTCGAGATCGGCGCTGACGTGGCCCTCGCCGATGCCGCCGCGGGGACCGACCGGATCGACACCGTGCTGGTGGTGGGCGGGTCGGGCACGCGCGCCGCCATGGTCGACGAGCCGCTGCTGGCCGACGTGGCGGCCCTGGCCTCGCGCGCCGACCGTGCGGCCTCGGTGTGCACCGGTGCGCTCGTGCTGGCGGCGGCCGGGCTTCTCGACGGGTACCGCGCCACCACGCACTGGGCGTCGTGCGACCTGTTGGCCCGGTGGCCGCAGGTCGAGGTCGACCCGGACCGGATCTTCGTCCACGACAGGGATCGCTGGACCTCCGCCGGCATCACGGCCGGCATCGACCTGGCCCTCGCCCTGGTCGACGAGGACCACGGCCCGGAGCTGGCCCACGAGGTGGCGGGGTGGCTCGTGGTCTTCGCCCGCCGCCCGGGCGGCCAGGCGCAGTTCAGTGCCCAGCTGGCGGCCCAGGCGGCCCGCACCCCCGCCATCGCCGAGATCCAGCGCTGGCTGCCCGACCACCTGGGCGAGGACCTCACCGTCGCTCGGCTCGCCGAACACGCCGCCATGAGCCCTCGCAGCTTCGCGCGGGCCTTCCGGGGCGAGACCGGGACCACGCCGGCTGCCCACGTGGAGGAGCTGCGCGTGGAGGCGGCACGGCGGCTCCTCGAGACCACCGACCACACCGTGGGTGCCATCGCCCGAGCCGTCGGCATGCGCCACCCCGAGACCCTCCACCGTGCCTTCACCCGCCGCCTGGGCACCACCCCGGCCCGCTACCGCGAGCACTTCTCCCGCCCGACCGCCTGACCACCAGACCACCAGACCACCAGACCACCAGACCAGATCCAAGGAGCGAACCCGTGCAGATCGCCATCGGCCTCTACCCCGGCCTCACCATGCTCGACGCCATCGGCCCCTACCAGGTGTTCACCAACGTCCCCGGCGTGGACGTGGTGGCGTGCGCCGCCCGGCGCGGCCGCCTGTCCGACGACAACGGCCTGCTCCACCTCGACATCGAGCACACCTTCGACGAGGTCACCGAGCCCGACGTCACCCTCGCCGCCGCCTACGGCGCGCTCGTGCTCGGCTTCCA
>CAZIVZ010000086.1:0-10129 GCA_964542495.1 uncultured Aquihabitans sp. | reverse complement strand
AGGTGACGATGTCGGCGTAGGGCACCGGGTTGGGGTGCACGCCACCGGCGATCAGCCCCGCGATGTGGGCGGCGTCGAACATGAAGAGGGCGCCGACCTCGTCGGCGATCTCTCGGAACGGCGCCGGGTCGATGATGCGCGGGTAGGCGGTGGCGCCGGCCACGATCAGCTTGGGCCGGTGCTCGCGGGCGAGGTCGCGCACCTGGTCGAAGTCGATCCGCTCGTCGCTCGGCGTCACGCCGTAGGACACGAAGTGGTAGAGGATGCCGCTGGCGTTGACCGGCGAGCCGTGGGTGAGGTGACCGCCCTGGTCGAGGCGAAGGCCCAGCACGGTGTCGCCCGGCTGCAACAGCCCGAGGTACACGGCCATGTTGGCGTTGGCGCCCGAGTGGGGCTGCACGTTGGCGTGCTCGGCGCCGAAGAGCGCCTTCACCCGATCCCGGGCGAGGTCCTCGGCGCGGTCGATGACCTCGTTGCCCCCGTAGTACCGCTTGCCGGGGTAGCCCTCGCTGTACTTGTTGGTGAGGACCGACCCCGTGGCCTCCATGACCGCAGGGGAGGTGAAGTTCTCCGAGGCGATGAGCTGGACCGTGTGGTTCTGGCGGTCGCGCTCGGCCTCGATGATCTCGAAGAGCTCGGTGTCGCGCGTGCTGGGCCAGGTCATCGGGGGGCTCCTTGGTGGGTGGGTGCGGTGGTGCGTGCGGTGATCCCGGGCACCACGCTGTCGAGGTAGGCGTCGAGGGCGGCGCCGTCGGTGCCGAAGGCCCCGATCTCGCCGAGCTGGTCGACCCGGCGCTGGTGGCGGCCGCCCTGGTAGGCCGTCTGGAGGAAGCAGACGACGATCTCGTCGGCCAGCGCGGGCGCCACGATGCGCCCGCCGAGGGACAGCACGTTGGCGTCGTTGTGCTCACGGGCCATCCGCGCTGTGTAGAGGTCGTTGCACAGCGCGGCCCGCACGCCCGCCACCTTGTTGGCGGCGATCTGCTCCCCCTGGCCGGAGCCACCGATCACGATGCCCCGCTCGGCGTCGCCGCGCACCACGGCACGGCCCACCGCCGCGCAGAACGCGGGGTAGTCCACCGAGTCGGTGCCGTCGGTGCCGAGGTCCAGCACGGTGTGGTCGAGGTTGCGCAGCACGGCCACCAGGTGGCACTTCAGGTCGTAGCCGGCGTGGTCGGCGCCGATGGCGATCCGCATCAGTGGCCTCCAGGGGTGGAAGGGGCGAGTGGGTCGGCCTCGAGCTCGGCTGGGGCCTCGAGGGGCCAGGCCAGGTCGACGAGGCGGGCCAGCAGGTCGTCGATCTGGTCGGCGATGCGCCGGAAGGCGCGGCCGGACTGGCCCATCGGATCGGGGACCTCGGATCGGACGTCCTCGATCAGGTAGTCGGTGGGACGGCGCATCTGGCCGATGCGGGTCACCCAATCGAGCAGCGGCTCGTTGCCGCGCGGGCCGAAGGGCTCGGCCTGCTCGACGAACTCGGGGAGGGTGTACGTGCGGGCGAACAGCGCCGGGGCGAGCACCGACACCTCGCGCACGTGGAGGCGCTCCATCACGAGGATCAGCGACGATCCCTCGAACAGCTCCGCCGTCATCACCCGGCTGCGGAACGGTTCCAGATCGATGCCACGCCGACCCATGGCCCGCACCGCCCCCGGCTCGGCCGGGCGGTCGTCGAAGAGGAGCCCGCAGGAGCCCACGGTCACCTCGGGCGCACGAGTGGCCAGCCGGGACCGCAACATGGCCTCGGCCATGGGGGAACGGCAGATGTTGCCGGTGCAGGCGAAGACGACGTCGATGGCGCAGAGACTAGGGCGCGCGCTGGCAGGCCGATCCCGATCTGGTCCACGGCGGGCCGCCTCGATCAGGTGTTGCCGCGGTCTGCGACCTCGCCGTCGATCGCGACCGCCACGGCGCCGACGACGATGGCCAGCGTCGAGGCGATGTCGGCCGCTTCGGTGTCCACCAGGTTGATCGCCCGCAGGACGATGAGGGCGATGCCCGCGGCGATGATGAAGAAGCCGATGCGGGTGGTCACCGCCCCAGCATGGTCGGGGGCCGCCGGGGTCGCCAACTGCCTCCTCTGGCGGCCGCGGCGCAGAACCCGTTGGCGCAGATTCTGCGCAGAATCTGCGCCAACGGCCCAGAACCGGAGGAACGCCTGGTGGGGATCGGTGGTCAGCGATCGGACGAGAGGTCCGATTCGGACAACGCGCCCAGGCGCAGGATGCGCCAGCCGACCGCGGTCGCATCCACCACGGTGGATGCGACCGACCCCGACGGCCCCCCGTCGACCACGAGATCGGGCGGCCCGGCGAGCGCGCCCGCCGCTTCGAGCGCCGTCACCGGCGTCTCCTCTCCCGACCGGTTGGCGCTGGTGGTGGCGATCGGCCCCACCCGGGCGGCGAGCGCCCGGACGAAGCCGTGGTCCGGGAACCGCACCCCGATCGTGTCGACGCTCCCACCGAGCTCGAGCGAACGTGCGGCCGCGGCACGGGCCAGCACGATGGTGAGCGGCCCCGGCCAGCACCGGTCCATCCATCGCCGGGCGATCGTGGGCGGCGGCTCCACCAGGGTCAGCGCCTGGTCGACGTCGGCAACCAGCACCGCCAGCGGGTGGTCGGCCGAGCGGCCCTTGAGGGCGAACAGGCGCCGGGTGGCCCCCGGCACCGACGCCAGCGCGGCCACGCCGTAGACCGTGTCGGTCGGCAGCACCACGGTGCCTCCGCACCGCAGCACCTCGGCGGCCCGGTCGAGCGCCGGGTGCAGCCCATCGACCCACCGCGCACCCGTCTCGGGGGGCAGCGTCACCACCTCGGGCAGCTCTCGGGTCGACTCGCTCGCGTCAGGCACGGCGGGCACGGTACCGGCACCGCTCACGCCGGTCGACGGGCCACGACCGCCCGGTCCAGCCCGGCGTGATCCGCCACGACACGCACCCCATCCAGACCGGCACCGGCGACCAGCGCGGCCACCGCCGATCCCTGGCCGGCCCCGATCTCGGTCACGAACCCACCGCCCGGCGCGAGCCACACCGACACCTCGGCCACCAGCACCTCGTAGGCCTCGAGACCGCTCGGACCGGGAACGAGCGCCTCGATCGGTTCCCAGTCGCGCACCGACGAGGGCAACTCCTCCGAGGCGCCCACGTAGGGCGGGTTGGTCACGACCAGGTCGAGGGTGCCGCGCTGGTCGACCGGAAGCGGCTCGAACCAGCTCCCCTCCACCAGCCGGACCCGCGTCCCGGCCATGCCGAGCCCGGCCAGGTTGGCCCGCGCCACCGCCAGGGCATCGGCCGACCGGTCCACGCCCCACACCTCGGTGCCCGGTCGCTCCGTGGCCACCGCCAGGGCGATGGCCCCCGATCCGGTCCCGAGGTCGACGACCACCGGCCGGTGCCCGGCCGGGCGGGCCACCAGCACGCGGTCCAGTTCGGCCAGGGCCACCTCGACCACCTGCTCGGTCTCGGGGCGTGGGATCAGCACCCGGCGGTCGCACAGCAGGTCGAGGTGGCGGAACGCCCAGTGGCCGAGGACGTACTGGATCGGCTCGCCCCCGATGCGCCGGTCGACCAGCGCGTCGAGGCGGGACACGCCGCGCGCCGTGGCCGGCTCCTCGAGCCCGAGCACCAGCTCGGCACCCTCGAGGCCGGTGACCTCCTCGACGATCCAGCGCGCCTCGGCCTCAGGCGCCGGAACCGGGACCGCGGCCAGGCGCCCCACCGTCTCGGCCAGGAGCTCACCCCAGCTGACCGTGCCCTCCTCGCTCACGAGCCGCTGCTCACGAGCCCTCGGTGAGCCGCCGGGTCTGCTCGTCCTGCACCAGCGCGTCGCTCACGTCGTCGAGCTCGCCGGCCAGCACCTTGTCGAGCTTGTAGATCGTGAGCCCGATCCGGTGGTCCGAGACCCGGTTCTCCTTGAAGTTGTAGGTGCGCACCTTCTCGGAGCGGCCGCCACCGCCCACCTGGTCGCGGCGGGCCTCGGACAGCTCAGCGGCCTGGCGGTCCTGCTCGAGCTTGAGCAGGCGGGACCGCAGCACCGCCATGGCCTTGGCCCGGTTCTGCAGCTGCGACTTCTGGTCCTGCATCGACACGCTCACGCCGGTGGGCCTGTGGGTGATGCGCACCGCGGAGTCGGTGGTGTTGACCGACTGCCCGCCCGGGCCCGACGAGCGGTAGTAGTCGATCTGCAGGTCGTTCTGGTCGACGTCGACCTCCACCTCGTCGGCCTGGGGCAGCACCGTGACGGTGGCCGACGACGTGTGTATCCGGCCCTGGGACTCGGTGACGGGCACCCGTTGCACGCGGTGCGGCCCGCCCTCGTGCTTGAGGCGGGTCCACGCCCCGTCACCCGAGACGGAGAACGTGATCTCGTTGAACCCCCCCATCTCGGACACGTCGGTGTTGAGCACCTCGAGCTTCCAGCCCTGGCGCTGGGCGTAGCCCTGGTACATGCCGAAGAGGTCACGGGCGAACAGGTTGGCCTCTTCCCCGCCCTCGGCCCCCCGGATCTCGACGATGACGTCGCGGCCGTCGTTGGGGTCCTTGGGCAGCAGCAGGAGCTCGAGCTCGCCGGTCAGGCGGGCCACGTCGGCGTCGGCCTCGGCCATCTCCTGGCGGATCATCTCCCGGTCGTCACCGCTGAGGTCGCCCAACATGTCGCGCGCCGTCTCGGCATCCTCGATGCGCTGACGGAGGTCGTGGGATCGCGAGACGATCGCCTCGAGCTCCTTGTGGCGCCGGGCGAGGTCCCGGTACCGGTCCTGGTCCGCGAACACGCCGGGATCGGCCAACCGACGCTCGACGTCGGCGAACTCCGACTCCAGCGAGGTCAGCTTGTCGAGCATCAGGCCAGCCCGTCCGGGACTCGCCAGTCTCCGCCGACGGGATGGACCTCGGCGGGGTGGAGCAGGCGCGTGGCCAGCTCCATGGTGACCGGCACCGCGTCTCGGCTGGGCACGGCGAGCACCAGCCGCGCGTCGGGGGCGTGGGTGAGCCGGTCGTCGGCGGCCGAGGGCACCAGGTCGAGGTACACCCCCGTGGAGCACACCACCACCAGCGGCCGCCCCTCGACGTCCACCCCCACCGCAGTGGCCACCCCGTCCTCGACCAGGGTGCGACGCGCCAGCGCGGAGCCCACCGGTCGCAGCTCGGCGGCACCCACCACGGAGGGGCGGGCGACGATGGCGGCGCGCAGCCAGCGCTCGGGGACCAGGTGGCTCAGGGGGTGGCGCCGAGCGTCGTTGCGTCGCGAGCGCGACACGATGTCCACCGCTCGGGCGACGGCGTCGGTCTCGCCGAGCTCGGCGTACATCATCGCCCCCACCTCCCGGTCGAAGCGGCCCACACCGGCCTCCACGTGGGCGGAGCCGTCGGCGTCGACGACCACCCGGGCCACCTCGAGGCCCAGGTACTCGCCCAGGAGGTCGCCGCCCTCCACGACCGGATCCAGGCCGGCGGCCACCAGCACGGGCCGGTACAGCTCGGCCTCGGGCGGGGGTGGCGGGTCTGCGGCGGGCGGAGATGGAGCCACCGCCACGAGCGCACGTCCCTCGGAGCGCCAGACGGTGGGAGGGTCGGTGAACAGGGCCGCACGCCGAGCGAGGACCCCGGCGGCCTCGGGGTCGTCGACCACCAGGTGGAGCTCCCGCGCGCCGCCGCGCGCGGCCACGGCCATGGCTGCTCCGAGACGGCGTTGAGCGTCGCCCTCGAGCAGCACCCACGCCCGGCCGGCGACGGCATCGACCAGCGTGGCCCCGTTCGGGAACGTACCGGGGGCGAGGTCGCCCTCCGGGGCCCAGCGCTCGGTGGCCAGCGCGCGCAGCTTGGAGGCGAGGAGCTGGCGTCGGCGGTCGTCGGGAAGGGTGCTCATGGGCGGTTCGGGCCCGGACGCGCCACGTGCGCCAGGCGACCCTGGCGCACGTGGCAGCGAGACGGGTGGTTACTTGGTGCGGCGGCCGTAGCGGCGCTCGAAGCGGTCGATGCGCCCTCCGGTGTCCACCAGCTTCTGCTTGCCGGTGTAGAAGGGGTGGCACTCGTTGCAGAGCTCGACGGAGATCGAGGCCTGCGTGGAGTGGGTGGTGAACGTGTTGCCGCACGAGCAGCGAACGGCCGTCTCCACGTAGTCGGGATGGATGTCGGTCTTCATGGTCTCTCCAGTGTGGCGGCTCGGGATCGTTCTTCCAAATGGCACAACCCCGGGCCATTCCCGACCGTTCTCAGCTCCCGGCGGGCGCCTTGGCGATCTCGTCGAGGAACGCGTCGTTGGTGCGGAACGTCTTGAGCCGGTCGATGAGCATCTCGAGCCCGGCGGCGCTCGAGCCGCTGTCGTCGCGCAGGCCGGAGAGCACCCGGCGCAGCTTGTAGATGGCCTGGAGCTGCTTGCGGTCGTAGAGCAGCTCCTCGTGGCGGGTGGACGACCCGTCGACGTCGATGGCCGGGAAGATGCGCCGATCCGCGAGGCGTCGATCGAGCTTGAGCTCCATGTTCCCCGTGCCCTTGAACTCCTCGAAGATCACCTCGTCCATCCGGGTGTTCGTCTCCACGAGGGCGGTGGCCAAGATGGTGAGCGAGCCCCCCTCCTCGACGTTGCGGGCGGCGCCGAAGAACTTCTTCGGCGGGTACAGCGCGCCGGCGTCGATGCCCCCGGCCATGGTGCGCCCGCCGTTCGGAGCGGCCAGGTTGTAGGCCCGAGCCAGGCGGGTGATGCCGTCGAGCACCACCACCACGTCGGTGCCCGCCTCCACGAGGCGCTTGGCCCGGTCGAGGACCAGCTCGGCCACCGCCATGTGCTCCTCGGTGGGCCGGTCGAACGTGGACGCGGCGACCTCGCCGCGCAGCAGCCACCGCCGCATGTCGGTGACCTCCTCGGGCCGCTCGTCGACGAGCAGCACGATGAGGTGGACCTCGGGGTGGTTGCGCTCGATGGCGCGGACCACCTGCTTCATGACGGTGGTCTTGCCCGCCTTGGGCGGCGACACGATCAGCCCGCGCTGGCCCTTGCCGATGGGCGCGAGCAGGTCGATGATCCGCGCCGTCATGTTCTCGGGGAACTCGGTCTGCTCGAGGCGCAGCGGGGTGTCGGGGAACAGCGGCGTGAGGTCGTCGAAGTCGGGCCGAACGGGGACGTCGCCCCCAGGACGACCGTTGACCTCGTCGACCTGGAGCAGTGCGGGGTTCTTCTCGTTGCGGTTGGCCGGACGGCTCTTGCCCTTCACGATGTCGCCTCGCCGCAGCGAGAACTGCCGGACCTGCTTCACCGAGATGTACGCGTCGTCGCGAGACGGCAGGTAACCGGCGATCCGAAGGAAGCCATAGCCCTCGTCGCGGAGGTCGACCACCCCCTCCACGTCGACCGGCTCGGCCAGGAAGGCCTGGTCGTCACCCTGGTCGGGCCGTCGGTCGCGATCGCGGCCGCGGCGACGCCGTCGGCGGTTGCCGGACTCCTCCTCGACCTGGCCGCCCGGCTGGGGCTCGGCCTGGTTGCCCGGACCGGGTTGGTCCGCCGCCGGCCGGGCCGGCGCGGCGGGTGCCGTGGCCGGCGCGGCCGGGGCGGGGGCCGAGCGCTCCTGAGGTTCCGGCGCGACGGGCGGCTCCAGGTCCACTTCGGGCTCGGCGTCGGGCTCGACCTCGGACTCGACGTCGGGCTGGACCTCCGCCTCCGCCTCGGGTTCGCTCGTCGGCGCACCGGCCCGGTCGACCCCGGCGAGGTCGAGGATCAAGTCGACGATCTCGGCCTTCTTGGCCCGAGACGGCACCTTGCCGCCGAGGGTGGAGGCGATGGCCGCCAGCTCGGTGCGGTCCTTGCGCTCGAGCAGCGACGGGTCGAAGTCCTGGCCCACAGACATGCGGAACCTTTCTCGGGGGAACGGTCGGGTGCCCGACCCTACTGGCGCCCCCATCGGCTCCGGTCCTACGCGGTGACGATCTCCTCGATGCGCGCCAGCGTGGCGGCCATGTTCTTGGCGGTGGTGGCGGCCAGGCGCTTGACGCCCGGCTTGGTGAACGCCGCCTCCTGGGAGATGTCCCAGGTCTCGCGGACGAGGGTGCCGCCGTCGGCCGGCTCGAGCTCGTAGCGCCAGATGCGCCCGCCGAGGAGCTTCCCGATGGGACCCGGACCGCGGGTCTGCCAGGCGAGCAGCCGGTTCTCGTCGTACTCCACCACCGTGTTGGCCATGGAGTAGGGCACCCCCCACTTCATCGACATGCCGAAGGTGGAGCCCTTCGCCAGCCGGGTGGCCCCGGCCTTGGCCTCACGCACGGTGCCGGAGCCGTCGATGTCGCGGTGGCGGGCCGGGTCGGCGATCAGGTCGAAGATGGCCTCGGCCGGTGCGGGGATGAGCCGCTCGACGCTCACGTGGTCGGTGCTGTCGGTCATGGTCCGCAACCTAGGCGGCGCCCACCGCCGCGGCCACGTAGTGCTGGAGGGCCGCCTGGTCGAGCGGGAGCGTGTCGTAGCGCTCGGGCCGATCCAGCAGGTCGGCGAGGTGGTCGGGCAGCTCGGGCCGCAGCCCGATCGCCTGCTCCACCGCGTCGGGGAACTTCGCCGGGTGGGCCGTGGCCAGGCAGATCATGGGGATGCCGGGGTCGCGCCGCACCGCTCGCGCCGCGGCCACCCCCACAGCAGTGTGCGGGTCGAGGACGACCCCAGTGCGCTCGTAGGTGCGGCGGATCTCGGCGCGGGTGGCGTCGTCGTCGACGCTGTGGCCGTCGAACACCTCGGTGACGCTCGCCAGGCGGGTGTCACCGGTCTCCATCCGCCCCTCGGCGCGCAGCTCGCTCATCCGGTCGGCGAGCACCGCGGCGTTGCGGTCGTACAGCTCGAACAGGAGGCGCTCGGCGTTGGACGAGACCTGGATGTCCATGCTGGGGCTGATGGTCGGGTGGACGCCGTGGGCCTCCATCACCCCCGACCGCAGCCAGCGGGTGAGGATGTCGTTGCTGTTGGACCCGACCACCAGCTGGTTGACGGGGGTGCCGGTGCGGCGGGCGACCCAGCCGGCGAACACGTTGCCGAAGTTGCCGGTGGGCACGGAGTAGGCCACCGGTCCCCCGGCGCCCACCGTCCGGGCCGAGGTGACGTAGTAGACGACCTGGGCCATGACCCGGGCCCAGTTGATGGAGTTCATCGCCGACAGCCGCACCCGGTCGCGGAACGCGGCGTCGGCGAACATGGCCTTCACCGCGTCCTGGCAGTCGTCGAAGGTTCCTTCGACGGCCACGTTGTGGACGTTGGGGAGGTCGACGGTGGTCATCTGGCGACGCTGGACGTCGCTCACCCGGCCGGCGGGGTGGAGCACGACGATGTCGAGGTTGGCTCGCCCGCGGCACGCCTCGATGGCCGCCGATCCGGTGTCGCCCGAGGTGGCGACCACGATCGTGGCCCGTTCGTGGCGCCGGGTCAGCTCCCGGTCGAACAGCCGCCCGACCAGCTGGAGGGCCACGTCCTTGAACGCGATGGTGGGACCCCAGAACAGCTCCAGCAGCCAGAGCCCGTCGTCGAGCGGGCTGACCGGGCACACGTCGGGATGGGCGAAGGTGGCGTACGCCTCGGCGGCGATCGCCGACAGCTCGGCGCGGTCCAGCGTCGGCGCCACGTACGGCGCCATGACCTCGACGGCGGCGTCGACGTAGCCGGCATCGGCCGGGAGCGGCTGCGGCGCGGGCCACTCGTCGGGCACGTACAGGCCGCCGTCGACGGCCAGGCCGGCGAGCAGCACGTCACCGAACTCGAGCACCGGCGCCTGGCCCCGGGTGGACACGTACTTCATCGCTCAGCCCTCGTCGTCGGCGCCGACCACGCGCAGGACCGACGTGATCGTGTGGATGACCTCGAGCCCGCGCAGGTCGTCGAGCGTGGCCTGCACATCGGCCTCCCGGGCGCGGTGCGTGATGAAGATGAGGCGGGCGTCCACGCCCCCGCCCTCCTGCTCGAGCGAGCGGATCGACACCGAGTGCCTCTCGAAGATCTCGGCGATGGCGCGAAGCACGCCCGGGCGGTCCAGCACGTCGAGGTTGACGTAGTAGCTGGAGTTGAGCTCGTCGATCGGGCGGATGGGACGGCGCTCCAGAGCGAGCAGGTCGGCGTGGGTGCCCTTGCGCAGGTTCACCGCGGCGTCGACCAGGTCGCCGAGC
>CAZIVZ010000085.1:0-10152 GCA_964542495.1 uncultured Aquihabitans sp. | reverse complement strand
GCGCTACAGCAACCGCGGCGTGGTCCAGGCCGGCCGGCTCTGCGGGCTGATCTACAGCATCCTCCTGGTGCTGATGGTGCTGGGGGCGTTCGTCCTGATCGCGCTGGCCGGGGTCACCAGCTCCTCCAGCTGAGCCCGCCCGGTCCTGCGCCCGGAGGCGGTCAGCGGGCGACGAAGGGGGCGAACGAGTCCAGCGTGGCCAGCACCTCGTCGGCGGGCGCCGAGGGCAGGCGCAAGATGACCTCGGGGATCCCGAGCGACTCGTAGTGGTCGAGCTTCCCCTGGTCGGGCAGCGTGCCGAACGGGACCACCACCAGCTCGTCGGGGTCTCGGCCCACGGCGTCGGCCGCGGCGCGCAGGTCGGCCATGGCGGCGGCCACGCCCGCCCCGCCCACCGGGATCCAGCCGTCGGCGAACTCGGCGATGTGGCGGAACAACAGCGGCCCGGCCGCACCGCCCACCAGGACCGGGACCCCGGTGCCGCCCCGCACGGTCTGCACCGGCTTCGGCCACGCCCACGCGGGGGCCAGGTGGACGTGCTCCCCGTCGAACGACGCCTCCTCGTCGGCCCAGAGCGCCTGCATGGCCAGGACCCGCTCGCGCACCACGGCGCGGCGGGTGGCCCTGGAGCCGCCGTGGTTCTCCAGCTCCTCGATGTTCCAGCCGTAGCCCACCCCGAGGCTCACCCGGCCACCCGAGCAGTGATCGAGCGTGGCCACCTCCTTGGCCGTGACGATCGGGTCCCGCTCGGCGAGCAGGGCGATGCCCGTGCCCATCCGCAGGGTGGAGGTGACGGCGGTGATCATGCCCATGGTGACGAAGGGGTCGAGGCAGCGCCGGTACTCCTCGGCGAGCGGCTCGCCCATGGGTGACGGGGTGCGGCGGCTGGTGGGGATGTGGGTGTGCTCGGGCAGCCACAGCGATGTGAACCCCCGCTCCTCCACCTCCCGGGCCAGGGTGACGGGGTCGATGCTGCGGTCGGTGAGGAAGATCGTCACGCCGAGGTCCATGGCGCCGCACGCTAATCTGACACCTCGTCAGAAACCACCGGCAGGGCAGGCCAGCCCACCGGACCAGGAACGAACGGACGGTCGGAGCCATGGGCTACATCTGCGATGGACGGGTGGTCGTGATCACGGGCGCGGGGCGGGGCATCGGCCGGGGTCACGCCCTCGAGTTCGCCCGCCAGGGCGCCAAGGTCGTGGTCAACGACATCGGCGCCGAGCTCGACGGCACCGGCGGTTCCACCGGCCCTGCGGGTGAGGTGGTCGAGCTGATCCGCAGCACCGGCGGCGAGGCCGTGGCCAACGGCGACGACATCTCCACCTGGGAGGGCGGGGCCAACCTGGTGCGGGCGGCGCTCGACGCCTTCGGGCGGCTCGATGTGGTGGTCAACAACGCCGGCGTGGTGCGAGACCGCATGTTCGCCAACGCCACCGAGGACGAGTGGGACCTCACCATGGCCGTCCACCTGAAGGGCCACTTCACCACCTCCCGCCACGCCGCCGCGCACTGGCGTGACCAGGCCAAGGCGGGCGAGAGCATCGACGCCCGCATCATCAACACCACCTCGGGCGCCGGCCTGATGGGCTCGGTGGGCCAGGCCGCCTACTCGGCGGCCAAGGGCGGCATCATCTCGCTCACCCTGGTGCAGGCGGCCGAGCTCGGCCGCTACGGCGTGACCGCCAACGCCATCGCCCCGGCGGCGCGCACCCGCATGACCGAGAAGGTCTTCGCCGACACCATGGCCGCCCCCGACGACCCCGGCGCGTTCGACAAGATGGCGGCCGACAACGTGGCCCCGCTGGTGGCGTGGCTCGGCTCGTCCGACTCCGCCGGGGTCACCGGCCGGGTCTTCGAGGTGGAGGGCGGCAAGGTCTCGGTGGCCGACGGCTGGCACCACGGGCGGGTGATCGACCACGGGGCCCGCTGGGAGCCGATCGACGTCGGCGCCGCCGTCACGGAGCTGCTGGCCGAGGCACCCGCCCCCACCCCCGTCTACGGCGCCGGTTGACGCGGTTCTGGGTAGCGATCTGGCTCCCTGCCGACCAGATCGGTACCCAGAGCTCGGCCCCCCGGGCTCTGGGTAGGGATCTGGCTTGCTGACGACCACTTCGCTACCCAGAACCGCAGGCGGTCCGACCGACCGAGTCGGTCGCCGCTGGTCTGTGGAACCCTGTGGCGGTGCCGGGAGGGAACGACATCGAGCCTGACCTGCGCGACGACGCCGTGGGCGAGACCGCCCACCAGCGGCAGTTCCGCGAGTTCGCCGAGCAGGCCGCCCGGCACCTCCCCCTGTACCGCTACCTGTGTGAGCGCGCCGCCCGCGACGTCGACGTGGCCGGCCTCCTTGCCCTGGCCCGGCCGGGCCAGCAGGTCCCCAACCTCCTGCTCGCCGCGGTGCACGACGTGCTGCTGGCCGGGGAGGGCAGACCGCTCGACCGGTGGTACGGCTCGCTCACCGACCACCCGCACCCGGTCGGCCACGGCGCCGACGACCCCTGGCCCCTGTTCCGGGAGCTGGCGCTCGAGCACCCACGCGTGCGACGCGACCTCCGCACCCGGTCCACCCAGACCAACGAGGTGGGGCGCTGCGCCGCCCTCCTCCCGGCCCTCACGCAGCTGGCCACCGACGCGCCCGGGGCGCCGCCCGGGGGCGAGCGGCCGCTGGGTCTGGTGGAGGTCGGCGCCAGCGGCGGGCTCAACCTCCTGGTGGACCGCTACGGCTACGAGTACGAGCCCGGGCACCACCACGTCGGGCACCGGTCCGTGCTCACCCTGCACTGCGACCTGCGCGGGCCGCTCGTGCCACCCCTCGGTCCGGAACCGCCGCTGATCGCGTCGCGGGTGGGACTCGATCCCCACCCCGTCGACCTCGCCGACCGCGCCCAGGCCCGGTGGTTGGTGGCCTGCCAGTGGCCCGACCAGCCCGAGCGGGTCCACCGGGCCCGCACCGCCATCGCCCTGGCCCACGGGAGTCCGCCCCGCCTGGTGGAGGGCGATGCGGTCGACGATGTGGCGCCACTCGTGCGAGCGGTGGCCGACCACGCCCTGCCCGTGGTGGTGGCCACCTGGGTGCTGGCCTACCTCGACGCCGAGCGACAGCAGGCGTTCCTGGCGGTGTTCGACGGCCTCGGCGCCGAGCGGGACCTGAGCCTGGTGTTCGCCGAGCAGCCCGAGCGCGTGCCCGGCCTGCCCGTGCCGCCGCGGCCCGACGGTCGCCCCGACGGTGCCCCCACCGCGCTGGTCCGAGTCGACTGGCGAGACGACGCCCGCACCGCCACCCGCCTCGCCGACCTGCACCCGCACGGCACCTGGCTGGAGTGGCTCACGCGATAGACCCCCGACCACCGGGCCCACCGGAGCCGGGCCGCCCGAGCCCCGGGAGGTCGTCGGGCAGCCAGCGGGGCAGCAGCTGGGCGCCCGCCGTGCCGAGTCCGGCCGCGGTGGTGGCGATCCCCCAGCCCACCGGACCGACGGGGCGGCACCCGAACGCCTGGCTGACGATCGGGGTCTGGACGATCCCGACCAGCAGTGCCGTCGATCCCAGCCCGGCCGCCAGGACCAGCGGGTCGCGCCCACCTGCCGCCAGCGTCTGGCCGAGCTGCGTGCCGACGAGCGCCACCAGGGCGACGGTGCGAGCGCGCGCCGGGGTGCCCGTGGCCCGAGCCGCGAGCCACGCGCCGGTGGCCGAGGTGCCGGTGGCCGCGGCCCGGATGGCGATCGACCGGTCGAGCGCGGCGCCGAGCGACGCGTCGGGGCCTTCGCGCAGGAGCTGATCCGGTGACACGCCAGAGGGTGCCCGCACCGCGATGGCCAGCGCCGGCGCCACGTCGGTGAGCAGGTTGACCAGCAGGAGCTGGCGGGCGTTGATCGGCGGGGCGCCGCCGATCAGGGTCCCGGCGACGGTGAAGCCGATCTCGCCGAGGTTGCCGCCCACCAGGACGGCAACGGCGTCACGGACCGCGCCCCACATCCCCCGCCCCTCGACGATGGCGTCGACGATGGTCTCGATGCGGTCGTCCATGACCACCAGGTCGGCCGCGTCGCGGGCGGCGGACGTGCTCCGGCTCCCCAGGGCGATCCCCACGTCGGCCAGGCGGATCGCCGGGGCGTCGTTGACGCCGTCGCCGGTCATGGCGACCACCTCGCCGGCCCGCTGGAAGGCGCGCACGATGCGGACCTTGTGGGTGGGCGTGACCCGGGCGAACACCCGCACGTCGCCGATCACGTCGTCGAGCTCGTCGTCGGTGATCTCGTCGAGCTCGGCACCGGTGCACACCCGACCGCCGTCGAGCAGCCCGAGCTCGACCGCGATCCCCTCGGCCGTGGAGGGGTGGTCGCCGGTGATCATGACCACCCGCAACCCGGCCCGCCCGATCTGGTCGACGGCGGCCGCGGCCGTGGGCCGGACCGGGTCGGTCAAGCCGAGGAAGCCGAGGAGGCGCAACCGGACCACCTTGCCGTCCACCGGCACGAAGCCCTCGGGGACCTCCCGCTCGGCAACGGCGAGGACCCGGTGCCCGCGCCGCGCCAGGTGCTCCGCCCGCTGCATCAGCCGCTGCCTCGACGCGGCGTCGAGCCGGCGCGCCTTGCCGTCGGGGGTCCGCCACGACGTGCACGCCGGCAGCACCACCTCGGGCGCGCCCTTCACGCTCAGGAGGTGGCGTTCGCCGGTGCGCCCGACCACGGCGTGCAGCCCGCGTGCCGGCTCGAAGGGCAGCTCGGCCTCTCGCGACCAGCGCGGGGCTTCGGCGGTCCGGTGCACCCGGGCCGCGTCGGCGCCGGCGATCACCCCGCGGTCGGTCGGGTGGGGGAGCCGCCGACCCGGCCTCGCCTGGGGCGTCGCTCGGAGGGCGGCCGCCAGGATCCGGCGTCCCTGAGGCCCCAAGCGCGGCACGGCGTGCTCGCCCTCGCCGTCGTCCACCGACGCCAGCGCGATGCGGCCCTCGGTGAGCGTGCCGGTCTTGTCGGCGCACAGGACGGTCACGCGGCCGAGCGCCTCGATCGACCGGGGGTTGCGGACCAGCGCGCCTCGCGTCGAGAGGCGGCGGGCCGCGGAGAGCTGGGCCATGGTCGCCAGAAGGGGGAGTCCCTCGGGCACGGCGGCGACGGCGAGGCTGACCCCCGCCGAGGCCACCTCCGCGATCGGCTGGCCCCGCAGCAGGCCCATCGCCACCACCGCCAGGCCGCTGCCGGCCGCCACCGGAGCCGTCATCGCCGTCAGCGATCGGAGCCTGTTCTCCACGCCCGTCTCCGGTGCCGCCATCCCGCCGCTGAGCGCCCGGTGGCTCTCGGTCGCCGGCGGGACCGCCACGACCACCCCCCAACAGCGGCCGGCGGCGAGGTACGTGCCCTCGTAGAGCATCGAGGTCCGGTCGGCGAGGTCGACGTCGCCGACGGCGGCCACGCCCTTGGCCACAGGAAGCGACTCCCCGCTCAGGCTCGACTCGTCGGCCTCCACGCCGTGGCACTCGATGAGGCGGCAGTCGGCCGGTACGGCGTCGCCGGCCTCCAGGCGCACCACGTCGCCGGGCACGAGCGTCGCGGCGTCGATCCGGACCTCGCCGTCGTCGCGGCGCACGAGCACCTGCCGGCGGTGCACGTGCACCAGGCCCTCGATCGCCCGTTCGGCGCGATATCGCTGGACCCCGCCGATGAGCGCGTTCACCCCGAGCACCCCGGTGACCAGCGCGGCGTCGGCCACCGACCCGACCGCCACCGACAGGCCGGCCCCCATGGCCAGGATCGGGGTCAGCGGGTTGACCAGCTCGTCGCCGACGGCCCGGGCGATGCGCACCACGGCCGGGTCAGGTCGCTCCGGCAGGACCAGGCGCGCGCGGGCGTCGTCCGAGGCGAGGCCACGCGCCGAGGAGCGGAGCCGGGCGAGGACCACGTCGCCGTCGAGCGCGTGCCAGACCGTCGGGTCGACCGGCTCGGGCGGCGTCGCCGGCTTGATCGAGGTCATGCCCGTGCGGGCTCCGTTGGCCAGGGCCACCAGCGACGCCAGGTTCACCGCGGTCATCACCCGGACCCCGGTGCCGGGGAGCACCCCGCCGAGTGCGATCAGCGCGCCCACGCTCGCCCCGGCCAGAGCGATGGTCACGCTCTGCTCGCTGACGTCGCGGGCGATGGGGCAGGCATCGATCACCTGTGCCGCGTCGGCCAGGTCGTTGGCCAGCAGGTGTGCGGTCCACGGGTGGGCTCGCCCCGGCAGCGGCACGCCGACGGCGCAGTCGGCGACCGCCAGGCCCGCGAACGCGCCACTGCCCACGACCAGCACGACCTCGCCGTGGCCTTGGGCCGATCGGATGGCCTCGATCACCTCGGGGCCCGGCGCGACGACCCGGTGGCGGGGCAACCCCGTGGTGGACGGGGGCGGTGCTCCTGCGAGCCACAGCTCCAGGCCGGCCCGAGCCGTCGCGTCGACCACGGTGGCGGCATCGGCCAGCAGATCGGCTTCGACCACCACGATCGAGACCCGATCGAGGAGGCGGAGCACGCGAGGGTCGAGCGTGAGCACGCGGTCGGCGGCGAGCCGCCGACCCAGCTCCACCGCGAAGGCCTCCCGGCCGAGCCGGGCGGCCTTGGGGAGCCCTGCGGTGAGCGCCGCCGATGCCCGTTCGACGCTGCGGGTCACCGGGAGCGTGATCCCGGCCGCGCCCAGCGACGCCACCCAGGCCCGGTCGCTGTAGGTCTCGATCGGGCCGTGCGGGAGCGGTGCCGGACGAGGCGGCAGGACCGCCAGCGCCTCGGGGACGCTGTGGGACCTACCGGTCGGTTCGGCGCACAGCTCGCGCTCACGATCGCTCCAGGCCGCGTTGCGCGTGGCGATCTCGGCGATGCGCGCCGAGCGGTGGACCAGGTCGACGAAGGGCCCGAGCGGGCCCTGGCCCAGGCCCGAGGCCAGTGCACCCGCCACGGCCAGGCCGACGTCGGTGGCCGGCCGTCCGAGTCGTTGCTCCGCCACCCGGCGGACCCGCGCCACGTTGTCGGTGACGGCCACGCCGGCCGCCACCTCGCCGAGGAACGGCGGCGGCTGCATGCGGAGCAGCCGGAGCGTGGAGCTGATGCTGAGCCCGGCGAGGTCCGCGCCGAGCGCGATCACCTCGCGCCCGAGCGGCTCGGTGTCGGCCGGGTGGTCGATGCCTTCATCCACGAAGCGTTCCCGGGCGACGTCCAGGAGCCCCTCGACCTCCTCGATCGCGGCCACCAGGTCGCTCGTCCGGACCGCACCGGGCTCGTGGTCGACGACCACGCGGTGGGTGATCGAGTTCAGCTCGGCCCACCCGACGCCGTCGACCGAGCACAAGCGCTCGGCGACTGCCCGGGCGAACGGCTCGACCGCCTCGGGGTCCAGCGACCGCACCTCCAGGTGGGTGCGCCTCTCGCCCTCCCAGACCCGCCGGCCGTGTCGCAACCCGAAGCCGCTGCGTGCCAGGTGGACCGCACCTCCCGCCACGCCCCCGACGAGGCCCCCGACCGCGCCGCCGGTTCGGACGAGCCCGCTGAGCGCGCTGCCGGGGAGGCGCAGCAGAGGTGGCGTCGACGTGGTCGCCGGTACCGCCCGCTCACTCGTCACCCCGCGCTCCACAGCCGCATCTTGGCCACCGTAGGGCGCTTCGGGCACAGCCGTTCGGCCCTCCCGGCGGTTCGGCACGCGATGTTCGGCCGGCGTTCACCCCGCCGACGTGGAGGGTCGACCTTCCGGCCGCGACGGTCTGCAAGCCTGTGTGTCGGACGTCACCGGAGGTGTTGCATGCCGCTGATCATCGCCCTGCTCGAGCTGGTGGGCACCCTCGCTGCGTGGCAGGACGAGCGGCGCCAGCTCAGGGCTCGGTAGTCGCCGGACCCGCCGTGGTGGAGGGGCCGCCAGGGGTGGGGGTGGTGGACGACACCGCGGTGGTGGTGGGTGAGTCCGCTGGTGGCACCGCGCTGTCCTGGGGTCCACCGGGCACGGTGGTCGACGGGCCGGTCGCCACGGTGGTCTGCGGAGCCGCTTCCAACGCGGAGGTGGTGGTCGCCGGTGCAGCGTCGCTGAAGGTGAGCGGCACGTCGTCGGGGAGCGGGGCGGAACTGCCGCCCTTCACGCCGATCCCGGTGGCCCGGAGCACGCAGCCGCCGTCGCAGGCCACCTCGTCGTCGCTGTCCGAGCTGCGGACCGTGGGCTGCACCACCACGGCGGCGGTGACGTTGCCGGCGGCGTCGGCCTTGGTGTCGATCAGGTTCTCGCAGACCGTCCCCTTGCACTGCTGCACGCGGACCGACCGCAGGGGCACCAACCCGGTGACCTGGGCCGTGACCTGCTGGCCGGGTGCGTAGGGCCCGCCCGGCGAGACCGAGAGGGCGGGCTGGGCGAACGGAGGTGCGCCGGCGAAGTCGACGTAGGCGCCGCCGGACTGGTCGTAGTTGGAGACCGCGCCCACACCCACGAGGCAGCGCTCCGGCGCCGACTGGCAGTCGACCTTGCCGCCCTCGGGGGTGGTGACGTAGCGGTGCACCACGAACTCGGCCACCACGGTGCCCTCGGCTGAGGCGGTGGCGTAGGTGACGGCGGCGTAGCTGGAGGTGCCCGCCTCGTTGGAGAGCTGGCAGGCGCCGACGCCCGAGGAGCTGGTGTCGGCCTCGGCGGTGCACTGCACGATGCCGAGCGACTGGTTCGGCTCGAAGCCGCGGCCGTAGACGGTGACGGTGTCGCCGTCGTGCACGCCGCTCTGGGGCTTCACCACCACCGGCAGGCGCCACGAGGCCTTGCCGTCGATCGGACCGCGGGGCAGGGCGTTCAAGATGGCGGCCGACCGGGCCGCCCCGTCGGGTGGGACCTCATCGACATCGCGCTGGGCGCTGTCCTCGCCGGTGGTGAGCCCACCGTCGCGCGAGTCCGGGCCGGCCAGCGTGGACAGGCCCACCAGTGCGACCAGGGCGGCGGCCACGCCCACCAGGCCCACC
The DNA here is from genome assembly GCA_964542495.1 of uncultured Aquihabitans sp. Taxonomy (GTDB): domain Bacteria; phylum Actinomycetota; class Acidimicrobiia; order Acidimicrobiales; family Iamiaceae; genus Aquihabitans. The sequence continues at coordinate 1,203 of CAZIVZ010000085.1, read as the reverse complement.
CGCGCCCGTCGCGCCGTGGCGCGACGGTGGCCGGCGGCGGCGTCGAACGATGCCCGAGCGGTGGGCAGGTCGACGTTGGACTCGACGCGCCGGCGCAGGTCGTCGGCGGCTCGGTCGGCGTGCTGGTCAAGGTCCATCGGTGGGCTCCGGGGTCTCGAGGAGTCGGGCGAGCGCGGCTCGTCCCTTGTGGAGGTGGGCTTTGGCGGTTCCCTCGGCGCAGCCGAGGATGGTGGCGACCTCGGACACCGGGCGGTCCTCCAGGTAGTGGAGGGCCACGGCGGCCGCCTGGCGGGGAGGCAGCTGGCGCACCAGGGCCCAGAAGTCGTGCGTGGGCTCGGTGGCCAGGCGTGGACCCAGCTCGATGGCACGGGCCATGGCGCGGTGCTCGCTGCGCCGCCGGGCCCGGCTCTGACTGGCCAGGTTGAGCGCCACGCGCCGCACCCAGGCGCCGGGGAGGTCGTAGCGGGAGATGCGGGCCCAGCGCTGGTGGGCGCGCAGCATCGCCTCCTGAGCCAGCTCCTCGGCCACCATCTGGTCGCCGGTGACCGCGGTGAGGACGGTCACGAGGCGCGGCAGCTCGCGGGCGAAGAAGGCATCGAAGCCCACGACCCCCAGCTCCACCTCCACCGGCGCGACGCGACCGCGGGTGGGGTCGGTGGTCACCTGGCGGTCCGCCTGCGAGTCGATCGACACACCCCTTCACACCCGTTCGGTCCCGCTCAGGTTTACCGCGCCCTCGAACGGCGTGCCCACGGCTCTGGGGCACGTTTGTGGCTTTCGGTTACCCGTCGGTAGCTTGCTAGACAGAAGGCCTCGTAGGGGAAGCACAAGGAGCTCGTCATGCCAGAAGCCGTCATCGTTTCCGTCGCCCGCACGCCCATCGGCCGGGCCATGAAGGCCTCGCTCAAGAACGAGCGCCCCGACGACCTCACCGCCTTCATCGTCGACGCCGCCCTGAACCAGATCCCCGAGCTCGACCGCAACACGGTGGAGGACCTCTACCTCGGCTGCGGCCAGCCCGCCGGCGAGTCGGGGTACAACCTGGCCCGCATCGTGGCCATCCAGGCGAACATGCCGCTGGTGCCGGGCGTGACGATCAACCGCTACTGCTCCTCGTCGCTCATGTCGATCCGCATGGCCCACCACGCCATCAAGGCCGGCGAGGGCGACGTGTTCATCGCCGCCGGCGTCGAGACCGTCAGC
>CAZIVZ010000084.1:0-10154 GCA_964542495.1 uncultured Aquihabitans sp. | reverse complement strand
TCCTCGAGCGGCAGGCCCACCCAGCTCTGGGGCTGGAGCGGCTCGGCCCAGCCCGCGGCGTCGACCGCGGCGATGGCCCCGCCGACCACCTGCACCACCAGCGGGGGGCGCCCGGCCCACTCGCCCAGGTCGTGCTCCAGGTGGCCCACGTCGACCGCCTCCGGGGCGTCGCCGGTGAACGTGACCGGGACCTCGGACCCGGGCGACCACGACGTGGTGACCCAGTCGGGAAGATGGCCGGCCTCGATGGCGGCCAGGTGGCGACGGATGCGTGCCAGCTCCGCGTCCCACACGTGGCGGTTGAGGCCGAGCCGGTCGGCGATCTCCTCCTCCTCGCGCTCGAGGCCGGCCAGCACCCGGCGCAGCTCCGCCTCCGGGAGGTCCCACAGGCTGAACCCCGCGGGGCCGGTCACGGTCATCACGATGGCGTGGACGCCGCGGCGGTCCGCCTCGAGCAGGAAGCGCCCGAACTCGTGCCAGTTCTGGCGCATGAGGCAGTAGTGGAAGCTGACCGTGCCCTCGTGGTCGGCCACCGCAGCCTGGTAGCGGTCGACGTTGGCGAAGATCTGGTCCCGGACCACGCCCACCCGCAGCGGCTCGAGGGTCTCGGCGGTGAAGCCGTCGATGGACACCGTGAGGTTCATCGGCAGCTCGCGGAGGTAGCGCTCCACGCGCGCGTTCCACTGGGTGCCGTTGGTGACCACCTGCACGGCGCCGGTGTGCTTCTGCTCGATCATGAGGTCGAAGACCCGCTGGGGCTCACGGGCCACGAACGGCTCCCCTCCGAGGAAGACGCTGCGCTCGAGGTGGGGCAGGAACTCCCGCAGCTCGTCGAAGAAGGCGTCGCCGTAGGCGGGAGGCATCGGCGGTCGCTTCTCGCGGTGCAGCCGGATCGACGAGGACAGCTCGCCGTCGCACATGGCGCACTGGAGGTTGCACGTGATGGACAAGATGAAGTCCATGCGGCGGGGGTACTCGCCGGGCTCGCTGCTCAGGTACGGGTCGTACTGGGTGGCGGTGCTCCAGGCGCGGTCGCCGGCCGCCTCACGGTGCTCGCAGTCCCGGCAGCCGAGCGAGTAGTCCCGCCGGTCGAGCGCCTCGCGCAGGCTGGCGATGCGAGCTCCCTCCCACACCTCCCGGATGGTCTGCGGGCCGATGCGCCCGAGCGTGTAGGTGGTGTTGACGCAGCAGGCCCGCACCTGGCCGTCGGGCGCGAAGTACATGCTGGCGTGGGGTGCGCCGCACGCTCCGCCGGGCGCGACCGCGCTCGATGGCGGGGCCACCACGGGTCGTCCTCGGCCGATGCGCACGGAACCTCCCCTTCCCCTCACCTCTCCGGCCCGCCAAGCCTACCCAGCTGTCCCGCCGGTGGATCGGGCCAACCCGCCGACGGCCCGGTTGCGCGTGGGAGACTCCCCCGGTGCGTCGCCGTCCCCCACCGCTGGTCGTGGTCGGTGGCGAGGTCGGACCGGCCACGTCGGCGCTCGCCGCGTCGCTCCTGGCACCCGACCACGCCGATGACGTGCCCCGGCTCGTCGTGTGGGACCAGCTCGCCGTGGCCTGGCGGTGGCGGGAGCGTCCCGCCGTCATCGAGGGCGGGCACCGGCCCGTCCGCCGTCGCCTCGAGGGGCTCGGGCTCGACGACCTGGGCCGGCGGGCGAGCCAGGCCGAGCTGCGCGCCTACCTCCGCCGCCACCGGGTCGCCGACGTGGTGGTGGTGGGCCGCGACGGCCTGGCCGGCGCTCCGTGGTTCCTCGGCCACCGTGGCGCGCGGGTCTGGATCCCCACCCTCGACGACCTCGTCGCGCTCGAGGCCGGGTTCGCCGTACCCGGCGAGGCCACCGGCGGCCCGCAGCGCATCCTCACCATCGACACCGAGGTGGCCGGGGCCGAGCGGCTGCGACACGACGCCCGCCATCGGTGGCAGCCGGGGTTCCTGCTCCGGGAGCCGGCGACCGTGCCGAGCCCCGAGGTGCTCGCGTGCGGTCCACCCGACCGCACCCACGGCATCGACCTCGTGGGCCGGGCCCTCGCCGCCCGCGCCGCCGACCTGCGGGCGCTGGGCGTCCGGGTCTCGTGGCTGGCGCCCGTCGGATCGGCGCTCCCCGCCGAGGAGCTCCAGGACCTGCACCGGGCCGAGGTGGCCGACCTGGTCGACCTGGTGACCGTGCCCGACGTTCCGGCGGCGCTGGCCGAGCGGGTGCCCGGCGCGGCGGCGCTGATCGGCGACGGCCGACCGGACGGCGCGCTGCCCATCGAGGCCCGCGCCCTCGCCTACCGCCACGGCGTCCGCGTCGTGGACCTGGCCGACGCACGCGAGCCGCGCCCCGAACTGCTCGACCGCCGGACCGGCGTCGCCTTCGGCGACGTGCTCGCGGTGGCCGACGCGCTCGTCGCGGCGGCATCGGCGGGCCCCGGCTCCCGACCGCAGGGGCCCATCGGGCTCCAGGCCCTCGTCGACCGGGGGATGGGCCGTGGCTGACCCGCACGTGGTGATCCTCGGCCACGCCGCCGACCGGACCGGCCCCCCCATCTACCTCCTCCAGCTGCTCAGGGCTCTGGATCGTCGGGGCCTGCGCATCACGCTGGTGCTGCTGCGCGGCGGAGAGCTGCTGCCCGAGCTCCGGGAGCTGGCCGAGGTTCGGGTGGTGGGCGAGCCCATCGACGCGTCCGTCGCCTCCCCCGGGCAGATCGCCGAGGAGCCGGCGCGCCTGGTGGCCCGCCGCGCCCAGCTCGCCGACCTGGTGGACCTCTCGCTGGTGGTCGTCAACACGGCCTGGAGCATCCACGCCCTCCCCTGGCTGCCCCCCGGGTGCCACCCGGTGGTGAGCGTGGTCCACGAGCTCCGTGCCGGCGTGGCCGACCTCCTCGATCCCGAGCCCCTCGCCCGCCTGCTGGGCAGCGACCGGTTCGTGGCGGGCTGTCGAGCCGTGCTGGCCATGCTCACCGACGAGCACGAGGTGCCGCCCGATCGCATCGACCTGCTGCCGTACGGCGTCGAGATCGGAACGGCCGAGGTGGTGGCCGCGCACCGTGGCGTGCTGGGTGCCGACCCGTCGTCCTACCTCGTGGTGGCCGCCGCCGTGGCCGACCGGCGCAAGAGCCCCGACCTCTTCGTGCACCTCGCCGCCACCGCCCGCCGCCGACGCCCGGACATCCCCTGGGCGTTTCGGTGGATCGGGGCCGACTGGGACGACGCCCGGCTGGCCGACGCCCACGCCGACCGGGCGCTGCTCGACGCCACCCAACTGGTGCGCTTCGTGCCGCCCACCACGCAGCTTCGGGAGTGGCTCGCCGCCGCCCACGTGTTCGTGCTGCCGTCTCGTGAGGACGCGTTCCCGCTCGCCGCGGTGGAGGCCGCCCTCGCCGGGGTGCCGATCCTCTGCTTCCGCTCCGGCGGCATCGGCGACCTGGTGCACGACGATGCCGGGGCCATGGTGGCGTACCCCGACCTCGAGGCCATGGCCACCTGGCTGATCGACTGGCACGACCAACCCGAGCGCCGGGCGGCAGCGGGCGCCGCGGCCCGGGCACGAGCGGTGGAGCACCACGACGTCCGCCGCCACGCCGATGCCTTCGCCGAGCGGGTGATCCGGCGGTTCTGCGAGGCAGGGGCTCCCGATCCGGCCGCACCGCGCGGCGGCGGGCCGGGAGAGGGCGGAGCGTGAGCGGGCCGCCTCGGCCGCTGCGGGTGACCTGGCTCGGTCACGGAGCGGAGCGCACCGGGCCGCCGATCTACCTGCTGCGCGTCCTCGAGGGGCTGCGGGCCCATCCCGAGATCGAGCCGAGCGTTGTCCTGCTCGAGGGCGGGCCGCTGCTCGAGCAGTTCCACCGCCTCGCCCCCACCACCGTGGTGGCCGCCGACCACCTGGGGCTCTCCCGCCGGGCGGTGGCGGCCGGGCTCTCGCGCGTCGGGGCCCAGCGCGCCGCCGGAGCGGTCGCGACCGGTGCCGGTCCCGGCGGCGGAGCGCGGCCCGACGTGGTGGTGGTCAACACCGCCGGGAGCGTGCGAGCCCTGGCCGCGCTGGGCGGCCGCCCCCGGCGTCTCGTGAGCCACGTGCACGAGCTGGCCACCGGCCTCGACTACTGGCTCGACCCCGAGCTGCGGCGGCAGGTCCTCGAGGACAGCGACGAGATCTGGGTGGTGGCCGACGCGGTGGGCGAGCACCTCGTGGAGCGCTATGGCGTGGATCCCGAGCGCCTGCGCACGCACCGTGGCGTGATGGCCTCCGAAGGCGCGGCGGTGCTCGAGCCCGGTGCCCGCACCCGCCACCGGGCCAGCATGGGTGTGCCACCCGGCGCGGTGCTGGTGGGCGCGTCGGGCACCCTCGACTGGCGCAAGGCGCCGGACCTCCTGCTCGAGGTGGCGGCGCGAGCGATCGCCGGGTCCCCGCAGCCCCTCCACCTGGTGTGGATCGGCGGCGACCCCGACAACCCGTGGGGTCGCTACCTCGCCCAGGGTGCTCGGGCCATGGGCATCGCGGACCGCGTCCACCACCTCCCCGAGGCCGACCGGCCGGACCGCTGGTTCGGCGCCCTCGACCTGTTCCTCCTCCCGTCCCGCGAGGACGCCTATCCGCTGGTCTGCATCGAGGCGGCGGCCGTCGGCGTACCCCTGGTGACGTTCGAGTCAGGGGGCGCCGCCGAACTGGTCCGCGACGGAGGGGGCACCGTGGTGGCCTACCCCGACGTGGCCGCCGCCGCCGGGGCGATCGTCGACTACGCGAACGATCCCATCGCGCGGGCGGCGGCGGGCGATGTGGCCCGTGCCGTCGCCAGCCGACACACGGTGGCGGTGGCCCTCCCGTCGCTCGTGGCCGACCTCCAGCGGGTGGGGGGTCGGTGACGGCGCAGGATCGGCGCGTTCGCCTCCCCGCCATCACCTTCCTCGGCCATGCCGTGGACCGAACGGGACCGCCGATCTACCTCCAGCACCTGCTCGGGTGGATGGTCGAGCACACCGACGTCCCCACGCGGGTGCTGTCGCTGAGAGACGGCGGCCTCGAAGAGCACTTCCGCTCGCTCACCGACCTGCACGTCATGGGCGAACCGCTGCCGGTCCGGGCCCCGCGGGGCAGTCGACCGCTCACGCACCTGCGCGACGCCTGGCGAGCCTCCCGCGTCGGGCCCAGCGATCCGCACTCGCTCGTCTACATCAACACGGCGTGGAGCGTCCGCGCCCTGCGGTACCTGCCGCGCCACGCGGGTCCGGTGGTGGCCCACGTCCACGAACTGGAGGTCGGTCTCGACTACGACCTGTCGCCCGAGGACCGAGCCGTGCTGTTCGGACGGGCCACGCACTGGATCGCCGCCTCGGCGGCGGTGGCCGACAACCTCACGCACCGGTGGCACGTGCCGGCCGACGCCATCGAGGTGCACCACGAGATGATCGACGTGTCGGCCCCGGAGCGGGTGTCCGACCACGAGGTGGCCCAGATCCGAGCGACCTTGGGCCTTCCGCCCGATGCCGTGCTGGCGGGCACGGCAGCCGTCCTGAACTGGCGGAAGGGACCGGACCTGTTCCTCGAGGTGGCGGCTCGGACGGCACGGACCCGGCCCGAGCTGCCGATCCACTTCGCCTGGGTCGGGCTCGACCCGGCGACCCCCGAGGCACGGGCTCTGCTGCGAGATGGGCGCCGGGCGGGGATCGCGGACCGACTCCACCTCGTGGCCGCTTCGGACCGGCCCGAGGCGTGGATGCGCGCCTTCGACGTGTTCGTCCTCCCGGCCCGGGAGGACGCGTACCCGCTGGCCTGCCTCGAGGCGGCCGCCGCCGGTCGGCCGATCATCTGCTTCGACGCCGGCGGCATGCCCGAGTTCGTCGCTGACGATGCGGGGGTTGTGGTTGACTTCCCCGACGTGGGAGGCGTGGCGCACGCGATCGCGGCGATGAGCGCCGATCCCCACCTCCGCCAGAGGCTCGGCAGCGTCGGTCGAGCGCGCGTCGTCGAACGGCACGACATCTCGGTGGCCGCGCCACGATGGTGGGAAGCCGTCTCCCGCTGGATGCCCCACCCATGAGCGCCCCGCCTCCCGCCACGATCCTGCTCGGCTCGCTCGAGCCCGCCGACTCGTTGAGCTCCACCATCGCCCTGCTGGAGTGGTGGCAGGCGGATCGCAGCACGCCGCCGGTCGAGGTCGTCGCCCTGCTCGGGGGGACCGAGGCGGATCGCGTGCGCGCCCTCGCCCCCACCACGGTCGTGAACGACCCAGCGGCCTGGAACCTGCCGCGCCTGGCCCAGCGGCTCCGGTTGCAGAAGGTGGCGGGCCGCCTGAAGTCGGCCGAGCTCCACCGGCGCCTCAAGGTCCGGGGGCCGGTGTACCTCGCCGATGCGGGCGCGAGCCGATTCCTGCACTGGCTCGGTCCCCAGGCCGGGCCTGTGGTCACCCACCTCCACAGCTCGGCCGACGGCATCGAGGAGCTCGCCCCGGTCGATCGCGCCGCGCTCCTCGAACGCACCGACCGCTGGATCGTGGGTGCCGACCGGCTGGCCGACGAGTTGCGCGGGGCCGGGGTGCCGGATGCATCGGTCACCGTGCTTCCCGACATCGTGGCGCAGCACGAGATCGAGCGCCCCGAGCAGCTGGCCGAACTGGTCCGGTCGGTTCGCCAGGAGCTCGAGGCCGACCACGGCATCCCCGCCGACTCGCCACTGCTGGTCGGGCTGGGCAACGTCGACTGGTGGAGCGTGCCCGATGCCTTCGTGCGCGTGACGTGGGAGGCCTTCCGGCGCGACGACGCCGACGCCGTCCACGCGCTCTGGGTGGCCGACGGCGCCACCGACCGGATGCTGTGGCCGCTCCGCCACGACATCCGCCACGCGGGCCTCGAAGGTCGCGTGCACGTCTCCAACCGCAGCCGGCCGGGCTGGCAGTACGTGGCCGCCGCCGACGTGCTGGTGGCGTCGCGCCTCACGGGCCACCCCCCGGTGGGCCTGGCCGACGCCGAGACCTACGGCACCCCGGTCCTGGTGTTCGACGGCACCGACGGCGGGGCCGGGCCCGCTGGCGGGCAGCGGGCGGTGCCGCACCTCGACACCGAGGCCATGGCCGCCGCCGCACTCGACCTGGCGCACCAGGAGCGCCCGGTCACCGACGCCTTCCGGACCACGCCGCTCGACTCCCCGGTCCGCCCCTCGGTGGGCGGCCCGCTGGTCCTGGCGGCCCTGGGGCTACCGACCGGCGCTCGCCCGTCCTGAGAGCAGGTCGCGCCGCATGGGAAGGTGCGCGCTCGGTCTACCGTGACCGGACATGGGGGCGATGTCGGGAACGACGAAGCGGAACTGGCTGCCCGCGCTTCTGCCAGCCCTGCTCGGCGCCCTGGTCCTGGGGCTCGGGCACCTCACCCGTGCCGTGGCCCTCTTCGTGGCTGCCGGCATCATCGTGCTGCTCATCGCCGTCGGTGTCGACGTGGGTGCCGCCATCGGTCGCGGTGTGCTGGCGGTGGGCAGGGGGCTGTCCGTCGCCCTCGCTGGTCTCCTGTTCGTGGTGGCGATCCTGCCGGCGTCGGCCTGGTCCTCCCTACGCCGCCGCGGCATCCGCGGCCGGCGCAACCAGCCCAACGAGTGGAGTCACCACCGCGCCATCGAGGTACGTCCCGGCTCGCTCGGCAGCGCGGCGCGGGCCGGGGTCGACGCACCGCGCGGCCTCGCTGGTCGCCTGACGTGGGCGGTCGGGTGCGTGGTGCTCGTGCTGGCCGCCAACTACGGCGCGGGCTGGGCGTGGGATCAGGTGGCCGCCGACGAGGCACCGACGGCGACGACGGCCGATCCGACCGTGACGTACGACCCCCGGGCCGACCTGGAGGCGATGGCCGCCTACCCCTGGCGCCATCGCTACTTCGCCGACATACAGCGGGCCCCGGTGACGTACTGGCCCTACACCCAGTTCCGGCCCGAGCCGTTCCGATCCCCGTACCTCAACGTCGACGGATGGACCCGGCAGAGCTATCGGGCCCCCGGACGCGCCGCAGGTCGCCCACGTGTGTGGATGTTCGGTGGCTCCACCACCTGGGGAGAGGGCCAGCGCGACCGCTACACCATCGCGTCCTGGCTTGCCCGCATGGCCGAGGACGACCGCGTGCCCATCGAGATCGAGAACTACGGCCAGCGAGGGTGGACCCACTTCCAGGAGATGGTGCTCTACGAGCAGCGCCTCGCCCTCGACGACCCGCCGGACCTCTCGCTGTTCTACGACGGTGTGAACGAGATCAACACCCAGACCCTCGTCAACGAACCCGTTCCGTCGCACTACCAGCTGGCGGAGGCCGCTGAAGCCGTGGACGGGCGGGCGGTCGCCACCCGCTTCGGCCCGGCCCAGCCCACCTCCTCGCTGCTGTCCGACCTCTGGCACGAGTACTCCGAGCACTCCCTCGTGCACAAGCTCCTCGGTCGCATCGACGAGCCCGCCGGCGCTTCGGCCGCAGCACCGGCGGGGCTCTCCGCGCCGGCGCCGGGGGGCTTCGACGCCACCGCCCAAGATGGCATCGACGCCGGCCAGGTGTACGAGCGCACCAAGCGCCTCACCCTCGCGCTGAGCGACCGCTACGACGTGGACACGCTGCTCTTCTGGCAGCCGGTGCGGGCGCAGGGCGAGGCCGACCACCGGGCCAGGGAGCAGCTCACCGACCCCACCATCGACATCTCCGACCTGCTGCTCGACCGCCAGGACGTGTTCATCGACGGTGGCCACACCAACGAGGAGGGCGCCCGCCTGGTGGCCGAACGCATCTGGGCGGACCTCGGTCCGGCGGTACGGGCCTGGTACGAGGCGGAGCGATGACGCGCACCCGCACGGCCGACCGGTGCCGGCTCTGCGTTGGTACGGTGGCGAGGTGACCGCGTCCACCCCGCCGGCCCGGGTCCTTCCGATCGGGCTGCGCGCCCGGCTCCGCCTGAAGCACGCCGCCCGCCTCGGTCGTGAGGTGGTGCGCTTCAGCGCCGAGCAGCGGCTCTGGTGGCTGGTGCCCGTGGTGGTGCTGGTGCTGGTGATGGCCATGGCGGTCACCACCACCACCACCGTGCTCCCCGTCGCCGTGTACACCCTGTTCTGATGGGCGACGCCCCCGTCGCCATCTTGGGCATCAGTGCCCTCTACCACGACGCCGCGGCCGCCCTGGTGGTCGACGGCGAGATCGTGGCCGCCGCCCAGCAGGAGCGCTTCAGCCGCGCCAAGCACGATCCCGCCTTTCCGCTCGACGCCATCGGCTACTGCCTGGAGGAGGGGTCGGTCGCCCCCGGCGGCCTCACCGCGGTGGCCTACTACGACAAGCCGCTCACCACCTTCGTCCGGGTGCTGAAGAGCTTCGTGGCCGCCGGCCCGCGCGGGATCCGCACGTTCCCGAAGGCCATGACCGAGTGGTCCACCCGCAAGCTGTGGACGTCGCTCGAGATCGAGCGCGGCGTCCGCTCGCTCGGGTGGGAGATGCCCAAGGACCTGTACTACGCCGAGCACCACGTGAGCCACGCGGCGGCGGCGTTCTACCCGTCGCCGTTCGAGCGGGCGGCCGTCGTGACCATGGACGGCGTCGGCGAGTGGGCCACCACCTCGATCGGGGTCGGTCGCGGCCGCACGGTGGAGCTGCTGCGAGAGCAGCGGTTCCCGGACTCGCTCGGCCTGCTCTACTCGGCGTTCACCTACTACTGCGGCTTCAAGGTGAACTCGGGCGAGTACAAGCTGATGGGCCTCGCCCCGTACGGCGAGCCGCGCTACGCGCAGCGCATCCGCGAGCGGCTGATCGACGTCAAGCCCGACGGCACGTTCCGCCTCGACATGCGCTACTTCGACTTCGCGACCGGGCTCACGATGACCAACGCGCGTTTCGACGCGCTGTTCGACGGGCCGCCGCGCGGGCCGGAGGCCCTGCTCACGCAGCGGCACATGGACGTCGCGCGCTCGATCCAGGACGTCACCGAGGAAATCGTGCTGAAGCTCGCGCGCACGGTCGCCGCCGAGACCGGCATGCGCAACCTCTGCCTCGGCGGCGGCGTCGCGCTCAACTGCGTGGCCAACGGCCGGCTGCTGCGCGAGGGGCCGTTCGACGACCTGTGGATCCAGCCCGCCGCCGGCGACGCCGGCAGCGCCGTCGGCGCCGCGCTCGCCGCGTGGCTCGGCCACCTCGGCCGCGCGCGCACGCCGGTGCGGCCGGACGCGAT
>CAZIVZ010000083.1:0-10157 GCA_964542495.1 uncultured Aquihabitans sp. | reverse complement strand
GACCCACGCCTGCTACCACGACCCCCCGGCCAGCACCAGCATCGCCCCCACCACCCCGAGCCATGCCCAACCCGACCCCCAACCCGACCCCCAACCCGACCCCCAACCCGACCCCCAACCCAGCGAATGTGGTGTGCGGGAGCGACGTTCCGGTCGATCTCGCGCGTGAAGTTCGGGCGACGGTGGCTCGGGCGAGGTGGTGGGGAGCCGGTCCCGGCTGGTCACGGTGCCGGGTTCGAGGCGATCAGTCCCGGACCGACGCCGCGACCATGGTCCACGGGAAGGGGCTGCGGACCGCCCGCACGTCGAAGCGACGGCCCACGAGCTCGGCGAACGCCTTCTTGCTCCAGTGGTTGATGTGGCCGGGCGTGTTGCCCAGGTCTCGGATGTACTTGCCGCGGGCCAGGTTGGCGGCGCACCAGATTGGCTCCCGGGGCACCGAGACCACGAGGTCGCGGCGGGCCACCCGGGCCAGCTCGGCCAGGGCCAGCTCGGGGAAGGGCACGTGCTCGAGGACCTCGATGGCCAGCACCAGGTCGAACGTCTGGTCGGGGAACGGCAGGGTCGTGACGTCGCCGAAGAGCGGGGCGAAGCCCTTGCCGTCCCAGTGGCCGGCCAGCTCGGGATCGGGCAGGTCGAGACCGCAGAAGGTGGCGTCGGGCCAGCGCTCGGCGAGGCGGGACGTCACCTCGCCCTCACCCACGCCCACCTCGAGGATGCGCTGGGGCGACGTGCGCGGCAGCGACGCATCGAGGGCGGTGAAGAAGCCGGCCATCAGCCGGCGCTCCACGGGGTTCGATGACGCGTACTTGTCGTAGGTGTTGCCCGTGGGAACGTCGTCGGCCGCGGCCGCGGCCGCGGTGCCGGTGCTCGGCGCCACGCTCATCGGATCGAGGCGGTCTGGCCGGCACGCGAGCGGTGTCCGGGCGGGAAGGTGGGCGCGGTGTCGCGCGTGTAGCCAGCGGCGGGCTGGACCTCGTGGACGGCCCGGGTGGCGCGGCCGATGAGGTCGGCCAGCATGCCGATGACGAACACCTGGAACGCCACCAGGAAGATGAGCAGCGTGTTGATGGCCACCCGGAAGTCCCTGGTGGTCACGTCGTAGCCGAGCTTGGCCAGGCCGATGAGGGTGAACAGGGTGCCGATGGGCAGGAACACGCGGAACGGGTCGTAGGACAGGGTCATGCGGATGACCTGCAAGAGGTACCGGCGGGTGTCGGAGCGCCAGTGGAACTTCGACTTGCCCGCACGCGTGGAGTACGTGATCGGCCAGTACTTCACCGTGTAGCCGTGGGCGAGGAAGGTGAGGGTGATGGTGGTCACGCAGCTGAACCCCGAGGGAAGTTGGCTGACGTACTGCAGCGCGACGTCGCGGCGGAACGCCCGCATGCCCGAGTTGAGGTCGGGGATCGGCGTCTGCACGAGGTACGAGGCCAGCTTGCGGATGAACGCCTTGGCCGGCACCCGGAACAGCTTGTGGGTGCCCTCCTCGGAGGTGCGTGCGCCCACCACCTGGTCGTACCCCTCGAGCTCGCGGATCAGCTCCGGGATCAGGTCGTTGGGGTACGACATGTCGACGTCGGTCCAGACCACCACGCGGCCTCGGGCGGCACGGGTGCCGTACTTGCGGGCGCTGCCCGAGCCCCGGTTGGTGAGGAACTGGATCAACCGGATGCCGTCGATGGCGCGCAGCGCGTCACCGGAGCCGTCGTTGGAGCCGTCGTCGATGACGATGATCTCGTAGGAGAACTCCGAGGCGTCCATGGCCGCTCGGATGCGGTCGATCTCCTCGTTGAGGTGGCCCTTCTCGTTGTAGACGGGCAACACGATGCTGACGTCGAGCTCGTCGACTCCTGGGGGCGACCCCGTGGGGAGGGTCGCCGGTACAGCCTGCTCGGTCATGGGGAGCGAGGTTACCGGTCGCCCTCGGACCGGCGAGGAATCGAGCCGGGCGCGCCGCCGTCGTCGGCGGCCTGCCCCGGGACCGCGAGGGCCCACCGGTACGCTCGACGTCCGTGCCGCGCTCGCCCCGTCCCCGGTCCGCGCCCGGGGCGCGGGTGCCGGCGGTGGTGGTGGCGGCCACGGTGGCGTTCGGGGCGCTGGCGGCGCTGTGGTCGGTGGTGGTCCCGTTGCTGGAGGCCCCCGACGAGCCCGACCACCTGGCCCTCGTGTTGCACCTGGCCGATGGGAACCCCTACCCCGAGTACGACGGGCTGCAGAGCCAGGCGGCCATCTACCGCATGTGCCGCACGTACGTGTCGTCGATCCGGGCGTGCCCTCGGCCCGGCGAGGTGGTGAGCCCCACGGCCACGCGCCGGCACCCCCGGGCCGACGCGCCGCCCAAGGCCGGGCGCCCGGCATGGGACGACGACGGGGGCGATGTGGGGGTGGGAGCGCTCAACCAGATGCCCCAACACCCACCGCTCTACTACCAGCTCATGGCCGCCGTCTTGCGGGTGGAGCGGGCTGTGGGCGGCGGACCGTGGTCGCTGGATCGCGAGTTGGCCCTGCTCCGCCTGGCCAACGTCGTGCTGGTGGCCCCCCTGCCCCTGCTCGCCTGGTGGACGGCACGACGCTTCGAGCTCGACCAGGCCACGGCGATCGGCGTGTGCTTCGCCGTCTTCGCGGTGCCGATGCTGACCCACATCGGGTCGACGTTGAACAACGACAACCTGCTGACCCTGTGCGGGGCCGTCCTGGTGGCGCTGCTGGCCGGTGTGCTGCGGGGTGATCGCAGCCTGCGCACGGGGCTGGCGGTGGGCGCGGCGATCGGCGTGGGGCTGCTCACGAAGGCCTTCGCCGTGGTGTTCCCGCCGCTGGCCGCGCTCGCCTACCTGATCGGCGCGACCACGCCCGGGCGGCCACCGTGGCGCCACGTGGCCGCCCGTGCCGCCCGCCCGCTTGGCGCTGCCGGCGCGGTGGCGGCGGTCTTGGCGGGCTGGTGGTACGTGGGCCTTCGGCTGCGCACCGGCTCGTTCACGCCCACGGTGGAGGACGCCGCCCTCACCAGCGCGCTGGCTCCCGCCGGCTTCCAGCCCGATCCGGTGGCCTTCGCACGCCAGTTCCTGCCGGCGGTGAACACCCGGTTCTGGGGCTCGTTCGGGTGGTACTCGGTGCGGCTCTCCGATGCGGTCGCCTGGATCGCCACCGCGCTGGCGGTGGGGGCGGTGGCGAGCGCGCTGGCCACGCGGCACACCCCCGGTGCGGCGCGAGGCTCCGAGCCGGCCGGTCGCGTGGCCACGGCGTGGTTCCTGGCGCCGGCCGCCGCCCTGGCGGTGCTGGTCGTGGGACGCTCGTGGAGCATCTACGCCACGACGTCGAAGCTCGTGTTCGCCCAGGGCCGGTACCTCTTCGCCGGCCTCACCGCGCTGGCGGTGCCCGTGGCCATGGGGGTTCGCCGTGGCGCCGGGCGGTGGACGCCGTTCGCCTTCGTGGCCGTGGCGGCGGTGAGCCAGGGGCACGCCCTGCGCCGCTCGCTCGTCGGCTACTGGGGCGGACCCGGGCTGGGCCCTCGCGGCCAGGTCCGCGCCCTCGTGGCCTACAGCGGCTGGCCGGGGGAGGTGGTCGGAGCGCTGGCGCTGGTGGCCGTGCTGGCGGCGACGGCGGTGGCGTGGACGTTGGCGGGCGTCGCTCGCACCGACCCCGACGGTGCCAGCGAGCCCGAGGCACCCGAGGCGCCCGAGGGCCCCGCAGTAGGATCGGGCGCTCCATGACCGCCGCCGCCGAGACCTCGGCCTCCCTCGACGACACGGTCCAACCGTCCAGCGATCCGATGCCGGCCCGGCCCGGCGGCCGGCGCCTCGCCCTCGAGACCGCCGGCGTGGCCGGTCTGGCCTGGGCGTGGATCGCCGTCGTGCTGCGCCTCTGGGATGCACCGCTTCGGCTCCCCATCGACACCCGCTCCGACGCGACCCTCATCTCGATGATGGTGAAGAACATGCAGGAGCAGGGCTGGTACCTGAGCCAGCCTCGCCTCGGCGCCCCGTTCGGCCAGCAGTTCTACGACTTCCCCCACGGCGGGGAGAGCTTCCAGCTGTTCGCCATGAAGGGCCTGGTGCTGCTCACCGGCGACTGGGGCCTGGCCATCAACCTCTACTACCTGATCGGGTTCGGGGTGCTCGCCGCCGTGACGTTCCTGGTGCTGCGCCACCTGCGGTTCGGACCCGTCGTGGCGGGCGTGGCCGCCCTGATCTTCACGTTCCTGCCGTACCACTTCGTCCACGCGCAGATGCACCTGTGGCGGTCGACCTACTACTCCGCCCCGCTCGGCGCGCTGCTGCTCGTGTGGTGCTTCGCCTGGCGCGACCGGTTCCTGGTCGACCCCACCCGCACGGGCCGGGGCACGCTGCGCGGCAACCTCCGCTGGCCTCGGGTGGGGGGTGCCGCGGCCATCGCCGTGGTGATCGGCGGCACCGAGACCATGACCACCGGGTTCACGATGTGCCTGCTCGCCGCCGGGGCGGTGGTGTCGGCGATCCGCTGGCGGGAGCCCGTGCGGCTGCTCGTGGCGTTCGGGCTCGTCTCGGTCATGGGCGCCACGTTCCTGGCGCTCAGCTTCCCGACGCTCAACTTCTACCGGGTGCACGGCACCAACGACGAGGCGGCCCGGCGCCTCGTCACCGAGAGCGAGCTCTACAGCCTCAAGATCAGCCGCATGATCACGCCTCAGGGTGGCCACCGCTTCGAGCCCTTCTCCGAGCTCGGCACCCGCGCCCAGGACCGCAGCCCGGTGCGCAGCGAGGGCGGCCAGGCGCTGGGGATCTTGGGCACGGCCGGGTTCTTCGGAGCCCTCTACGGCGCGTTCGGCGGCCGCCGGCGGACCGAGGCCCCCGACACCCGCCCGGCGTGGGATCGCGACACGCTGCTCGAACAGGCCACGTCGACCACCGTCTTGGCCCTCCTGTTCGGCACGGTCGGCGGCTTGGCGGTGATCTTGGCGCTGGCCGGGTTCGCCCAGATCCGCGTCTGGAACCGCATCTCGCTGTTCGTGGCCTTCTTCGCCATGGTGATGGTGGCGCGTTGGGCCGAGCACCTGGCGGCGTGGATCCGTCGACGGTCGTCGCGGCCGACGCCCATCCTGGGCGCGCTGGCCGTGGGCGTCTTGACCTTCGGCATCTGGGACGGCATCCCGCCCCAGCGCGAGAGCTACGCCGCCATCGAGGCCCGCCACGCCAACGACCGGGACCTCGTCGGTCGCATCGAGGAGCAGATGCCCGAAGGCACCGCCGTCTTCCAGTTGCCGATCATCCCGTTCCCCGAGGAGCCCCCACCCGGGAAGATGCTCGACTACGACCACCTGCGAGCCTTCCTGGCCGACGATGGCTCGTCGCTCGAGTGGAGCTACGGCTCGATCCGAGGCCGGCCCGACAGTCGCTGGCAGCTGTACCTGCGCGACCACGTCGGACCGGTCGGTGCCCTGCCGGCCCTGCTCGGCATGGGGTTCACCGGCATCTGGCTCGACACCTTCGGCTACACCGACGGCGGCACCGAGGCGGGCCAGATCCAGAAGGCCGTGGGCGTCCAGCCGTTGGTGTCGTCCGACGGCCGCTTCCTCTTCTTCGACCTACGTCCCTACCGGGAATCGCTGGACCAGACCGACGAGGAGCTCCGCCAGGCGGCGCGCGACGTGCTGAAGGTCGAACCCCCGGCAGCGCCGTCGTGAGCGACCTGGGGATCGATGGGGTCGATGGGGTCGCCGCCGAGGCCGGTGAGCCCGACGAGGTCGCCGCCACCGGCTCGGCTCGGCCGGCCCGGGCCGCCCGAGCCATGGCGCTGGCGGGGCTGGTGCTCGGCGGGGCCGCCATCGGGTTCGTGGTGCGGACCCTGGTGCACGAGTGGCCCAGGGTCTCCGACGACCTGAGCACGGCCGACCTCCGCTTCCTCGCCGTGGCCGCGGTCTGCGCCGCGCTCGGCATGACGAGCATCGGCTGGGCCTGGCGGTCGGTCATGCGGGTGCTGGGTGTCGACGCCCCGCTGTCGCGCGTGATCCCCTGGTACTACGTAGGCGAGCTGGGCAAGTACGTGCCCGGAGGCATCTGGCCCGTCCTCGGCCGCGGGGAGCTGGCTCGCAACGGTGGCGTGCCCCGCAGCCGCGCCTACGCCAGCGTGGCCATGTCGCTCGGCGTGCTCTACCTCGCCGCCATGTTCGTGGCCGCCGCGTTCTTGCCCTTCGGCCTGTCGAACGGCGTCGGGTTCAGCCCGTGGATGCTCGCCCTGCTCGCCCTGCCGGTGGGGGTGGTGGCCCTGCACCACGAGGTGCTGGCGCGCGTGGTGGGGGTCGTCGGGCGCCTCACGGGTCGTGAGATCGACCTCGAGATCCCCGTGTGGCGTGACTCCCTCCTGCTCGTCGCCCGCTACGTGCCCACCTGGTTGTTCATCGGCACGGCCACGTGGGCCGTGGGCCGGGCGACCACCACCGACATCAGCTACCCGCGGGTGATGTTCGCCACCGTCCTGTCGTGGGTGGTCGGGTTCCTCGCGGTGCCCGTCCCCTCGGGGGCCGGCATCCGCGAGGCCGTGCTCTACGCCACGTCGGGGCTCACCAAGAGCCAGTCGGTCTTCACCGCGGTGACCGCCCGGATCATCTTCGTGGTGGTCGACGTGGCCGGCGCCGCCATCTGCACGCCGCTGGTCAGGCGCCGGACCCGCGTGGGAGCCAAGGTCGGGCCCCTGCCCCATCCCGACGGCACACCCCCCGGATAGGGTCCCCCGCCGTGGAAGGACTTCGGCCGCTGGCGCTCGGCGAGCTCCTCGACGCCGCCATCCGCATCTATCGCGGCCGCGCCCGCACCCTTCTGCTGGCCGTGGCCGTGCCGGTGGTGCCGGTCCTGATCTTCACCTCGTTGGTGTCGCTGTCGGCCCAGTCCGACCTCAGCGTCGACCCCTCCACGGGCCAGCCGACCTTCGACGGCGGCGACCTCGCTCTCACCGCAGCTGGTCTCCTCGTGTCGCTGGTGGCCACGATGGTGGCCAGCTCCATCGCCACCGCCGCGTGCTTCCGCTCGATCAGCGGGGCCTACGTGGGCGACGATCCCGACTGGCGGGCGAGCCTCCGCTTCGCCCTCGATCGGGTGTGGCCGGTGCTCGGGGTCACCGCCCTCAGCGGGCTCGCCACCCTGGCGGGGCTCGTCGTCTGCGGTGTGGGCATCTTGTACCCGATGGCCGTGTTCGCCGTGGCCATGCCTGTGCTGTTGATGGAGGGCCTGGGGCCCGGTGCCTCGCTGGGTCGCTCCCGTGCGCTGGTCAAGGGGAGCGGCTGGCGGGTGCTCGGCATCGTGCTGGTGGGCACGATCTTGTCCATGGCGTTCCAGGCCGTGGTCAGCGCGCCTCTCGCCGTGTTCCTCGTGGTCGACCCGGGCCCGGTGCTGTCGCAGCTCCTGAACGTCACCGTCCAGGTGCTGGCCTCCGTGCTGGTGACGCCGTTCAGCGCTGCGCTCACCATGGCGCTGTACGTCGATCTCCGGGTGCGCAAGGAGGGCTTCGACCTCGTGCTGTGGGCCCAGCGCCTGGGCAGCGCGCCACCCGAGCGCGGGTTCCCCGCGCAGCCGGGGGCGCCCCGGGCGCTCCCCGCGTGGGGGCCCGCCGCGTGGGGGCCCGCCGGCTGGGGCCCGCCACCGCCGCCACCACCGCCACCGCCACCACCACCGGCCTCGGCGGGGTGGGGCCCACCCGCGCCGCCCTCGCCCCCTGCGCCGTCGGACGAGTAGCCGTGGGGGCGCGTGCGGCGGTCGGCGCCGTGGTCCTGGTGGTGTCGCTCGCCCTACCGGGCGCGGGTGCCGGGGCGGCCCAGGAGCGATCGGTCGACGCGGCCACGGCGGCGGCGCTGGCCCGGGACGCGGTGCTCGACGACGGCGCGCTGGCGGAGCTGCGGGCCATCGAGACGGTCGACGGGCGCCGCGTCGACCTCGCGGCGGCCACCGCCGCCATGGGCGACGACCGGGCGGCCCGGCTCGGCACCCTCGCCGCCTCCCTCGAGGCGACGGCCGATCCGGGCGCGAGCGGTGCGGCGCGCGACCCCGACGTCGCCCGGTCGAGCGCCCGCCAGGTGCTCGACGACGACAAGTTCCAGGAGACCGAGCTGCCGCGACCCTTCCGTCGGCCGCTCGAGATCCTCGCCGATGGGCTGCGACCCGTGGGCCGCTTCCTGGCCCGGCTGTTCCGGCCGATCCTCGACCTCCCCGGCGGGCGCTACGTGCTGGCCGCGCTGCTCGGCGTCGCGAGCGCGGTCCTGGTGGCCTGGCTGATCGGCCGCCGCAGCCGAGCCGCCGTGGCGCGCCCCGGAGCAGGGTCGGCGCTGGTGGACCCGACCGCCGATCCCGACGAGCTCGACGCCCGGGCGGTGGCCGCCGAGGCCGAGGGGCGCCTCGGGCTGGCCGTGCGGTTCCGCTACGAGGCCGGGCTCCTCCGGCTGGTCCGCCTCGGGCGCCTCGACCTCCGCCCGGACACCACCGCGGCCGGCGCCGCCCGCCAGGTGGGGTCGCCCACCATGGACCGGCTCACCGCCGACTTCGAGGAGGTCGTCTACGGCGGACGAGCCGGCGAGGCCGCCGACGTGGACCGGGCCCGGTCGGGCTGGCTCGATCTGCTCGGAACGGATGCCCGACGATGAGCGACGCCGCCGGGTGGTGGAACCGCCTGCCGCGCGGTCAACGGGTGCTGGTGGGCGTGATCGCCTTGGTGGTGGCGGTCAACGTGGGACTGGCCGGGGTGCGGTCCCTGGTCGGCGGCGAGCCGGGCGGCCCGGTGTCGTCATCGTTCAGCACGGGCGCCGACGGGCTCGAGGGCTACGCCGACCTGCTGCGCGCCGAGGGCCACGCCGTCACGCGCCTGCGGACCCCGCCCGGTCCCCGCGACCTCCCGTCGTCGGCCACCGTGGTGCTCGCAGACCCGAAGCAGCTCGGCCAGGCCGAGGTCGACGCACTGGGGGCCTTCCTCCGGGGCGGGGGACGGCTGGTCCTCGCCGGTGCCGCCACCGAGCCGATCGTGGCCGCCGCCGCCGGGCGCCCGGTCACCCACGTCGACGTGGCGGCGAGGGACCTGCGCGTGTGGGTACCGAGCACCGCCACCGGATCGGCCCGGGACCTGGCCGGCGACCGCGGTGGGCGGTGGCGCGACGTGGGCCCGCTGGTGCCCGTGGCCGGGAGCGACGGCCACGATGGTGCAGGCGCGGGCGCGGCCGTCGTGGCCGGGCCGGCCGGACCCGGTGAGGTGGTGGCGCTGGCCGACGCGTCCCTGCTGCACAACACCAACCTGGCCCGCGCCGACAACGCCGCGTTCGGCCTCGGCCTCGCCGGCGCCGACGGCCGCCCGGTGGTGTTCCTGGAGTCGGTGCACGGGTTCGGCCAGGAGGGTGCCGACGCGGTGCCGGACTCGTGGAAGCGAGCGCTGGCCGGCGCGGCCATCGCCTTGCTGGTGGGTGTGTGGTCGGCGGCGGCCCGCTTCGGTCCACCCGAGCCCCAGCGGCGCGAGCTGCGCCCGCCGCGCCGGGACCACGTCGACGCCGTGGCCGCGGCACTCGACCAGGCCGGTGCCCCCGACGTCGGTACCGTGCCCCCCGACGACCATGCCCGAGGAGCCATCCCGTGACCGATCCCACTCCCGACGGCGTGCTGCGCGACCTGCGCACCCGTCTGCACGCCGAGGTCGAGAAGGTCGTCGTCGGCCAGTCCGACGCCGTCGACGCCCTGCTCGTGGCCCTCGCCGTCGGCGGCCACGTCCTGCTCGAAGGCGTGCCCGGCGTGGCCAAGACCCTGCTGGCGTCCACCTTCGCCCGGGCGCTCGGGCTCGAGTTCCGCCGGGCCCAGTTCACCCCGGACCTGCTGCCCTCGGACCTCACCGGCACCATGACCCTGCGCGACCGCGAGCTCGTCTTCCGTCCGGGCCCGGTCTTCACCAACGTGCTGCTCGCCGACGAGATCAACCGCACGCCGCCCAAGACCCAGGCCGCGCTGCTCGAGGCCATGCAGGAGAAGAACGTCACCGCCGCCGGCACCACCTACCCGCTGCCGGAGCCGTTCTTCGTGCTGGCCACGCAGAACCCGATCGAACAGGAGGGCACCTACCCGCTGCCGGAAGCCCAGCTGGACCGCTTCATGTTCAACATTTGGGTCGACTATCCCAGCTACGCGGACGAGCTTGCCGTGGTGAAGGCCACGACC
>CAZIVZ010000082.1:0-10192 GCA_964542495.1 uncultured Aquihabitans sp. | reverse complement strand
AACCCGAAACGAGGAAATCCGCGCCTGACCTGCAGACTATTTCCGAACAGCCTCTTAGGGCACCCGAGGTGCGCGAATGGCTCGCGAGGCCCCGCCAGGCCTGCTGGCACCTCCACTTCACACCGACCGGTTCGTCGTGGGTGGACCTCGTCGAGGGCTGGTTCGCGCAGCTCACGAAGAAGCGGCTCCGCACCGGGTCATTCAAGAGCGTCGACGCGCTCACCGAAGCGATCGAGGTCTGGGTCTCGCACTGGAACGACGACCCCAAGCCCTTCGTGTAGACCAAGAATCCCAACGAGATCGTCACCAAGGTCAAGCGAGGCCGAGTCGCGCTGAAACGCGAAGCGCCGAGAATGCACTCCCGACTGAATGTGTCCGTCGCTTCGCTTCTGGTTCTCGCCGCCTGCTTCGGAGCGCTCCATGCGGTTGGGGTGGCATCAGGCGAGGGCGGAAGGCCGAGACCTGCTGTACCAGCAATGATGGTCACATCAGGTGCTCGGTCGTCCGAGTCTGGGCGCCTCGGCTCGGAGCGTGTGGCTGGCAATGGTGGGCCGGGATCGGCTGCCGCTGGCCCGGTTGCTGCGGTTGGGGGTGCGGGGGAACCGTCCACGTCGATCTCGACCTCGACATCGGTGCTGAGCCCGAAGCGGGTCGAGGCGAGGGCGTTGATCGATGCTCTTGGTGAGCGGTTTCCGTTCCCGGACGAGGTGCGGGCGTGTGCGGCGTCTCGTCTGGTGGAGTTGGGTCAGATCGACGGTGTCGAGAGGCCTGCGGGGGATGGTCCGGTGCCGAAGGTGGTGTTGGATGCGGGCGCGCGGTGCATGTTCGAGGTTCGGTCGTTGCGGCAGTTCCTGGTGGGGTTGGATCGGGTGGTGCCGGGTGGGTTGTCGAGGGCTCAGCGGGCGTGTGTGCGGCAGGGCTTCTTGGGGTTGAAGGCGGGGGAGCTTGGTGGTGCTGCGACGGCGGCGTTGAACCCGAGGTCGCCGGGTGTCGAGGGGGCTGGGGCGGTGGCTCGGATCGATGAGATGGTCGAGGCGTGCGGTGTGGAGGTGCGGGGGTGAGGCGCTCGCTGGTGCGGCTGGTGGCGGTGGTGTTGGTGGCCGGGTTGTTGGTGTTGGTGCGGCCGGTGCCGGTGGGGGCGACGGCGTCCGCGGTGGATCGCTACCGCGACGTGGTGTTGGATGACGATCCGGTGGCGTTCTGGCAGATGCAGGAACTCTTTGACATGGTGGCAGCATCATTGATTCGATTTTGCGGACGGATCATTCAGGATAGGTTCTCTCGGCCGCCAGGATCACCGAACCTGTGCTTCTCAGCATCGGTTGGTCCCACAGGGCAGATGCCCGCCCTCAGATGAGGTCTAAGTAGCTGATGGCCGAACGTTCTCCACAGCGTAGAGTCGCCGGCTTGTATGTCTACTACGCGTTCGGTTACGGAGGTCCAGTGGCGGTCGTGGGGATCGGCCTCATCTGGCTTGGGATCGATGGTTACCCAGCACTCTGGTGGATCGGCGGCCTTATGCTTGCTGTTGGGCTCCGAGGTGTGGATGCATCCGTCCGAGGGGGCGTTCGCCTCACCGATAGTTGCGTCGTCACACGAGGGTGGAGGAGACGAACAGCCGTGCAGCGTGATTCGGTTACATCAGTCAGAGTTCGCAGAGTGTGGCAGGGAGTGCCGGATGGATGGCTCCTCACCATCGATGGACGGAGTCTTCGCCTAAGTGGTCTAACGGTACGTCACACCCACGCTGCGGGTCCCGCATCCTGCGTAGCTTGTCGTGAATCGATGACTCAACTTGAGGGATTGGCTGAGGACCTCGGGGTCCCTCTTGTGGATGAAGAGAAGCAAGCGAGCAAGGGTCCTCAGCCATTCTGAGAGGGGTGAAAGCGAATCCAACCGAGGTTTGGGTCGGTGAAACGCGGTTTGAGGATGTTGGGCGTGAGGGCTCGAGGCTCACACTGCACTTGACCTAGGGCGTCAGATCCGGAGGTGATCGAACTTGCGCTCGGTGACGAAGCCGTCTCGATTCCAATCGGCCGCGTACGCGCTCACAGCCGTTGGGTTCGGCGTTCCGCTGATCATCCTCGGAGTTGGTCTCTGTTGGCTCGCGCTGGGTGTGGCTCCGCCCGCTGTGGTGGCGGGAGGTCTCCTGGGAGGGCTCGGGGTGAGGGGGGTGCAGATGGGTCTGATCGGGGGCGTCGTGTTGACGGAGCACGAGGTAGTCCTGCGCGGTTGGTTCGCGCAGCGGTCCGTTCCCAGATCGTCCGTGACGGCGATTGTGCTCGCAAGAAGCAGGGCAAGTGGGCAGGTATCCGGGGTCCTGAGAACGGCGTCGGGCCGGCACAACCTCAGCGGCATGTACGCCAAGCATCGGCACGGCCTCCGCCTGGCCGAGCCATGCATGGAGTGTGCCGAGGCAATCCGGTTGTTCAATCAACTCGGAAGTGAGCTTGGCGTTCCGATCGAGTGGGAAGCCCAATGATCGGTCGGATGTACCGGATGAAACCATGGGTGATGGTGATGCTGGGTGTAGTCCTCCTGCTCACGCGGGTGGGGATCATCACTTGAAGAGTTGCGAGGAAGGGCAACACCCTCTCGCTCTCTTTGGACCAGCCCGGCGTATGGCCCGACTGGCAGTAGCGTGGTATCCGTGCACGCGGTCAGGAGCGCCACCAGCCGGGGTGAACCTTGAGGTCTGACATGCTTGGCTGTCTCGGAACCGTGTTGGCCTCGGTCGGAATCGTGCTCGCGCTTGACGAGGCCCGAACGAACCCGCGTTACGAGTTGACATCGATCGCAAGCTCACTCGCCCATGACCTGGGCGTTCCGCTGTTGGACGACCAGCCCGGCAACGAGGCCGGCCGGGGCTGAGGTGGTCGCGCTGCGGTTGCGGCTCGTAGGTGGCGTGTCGGGGTACCGGAGACGATGCGGTTGATCCTCGTCCGACACGGTGATGCCCACGCCGGGTTCCACGGTCCCATCGCGGGTCGGTCGGGCTGTCGGGGCCTGACGCCGCTCGGGCGTCACCAGGCCCGGGCACTGGGGGACCACCTGGCCACGTCCGGCCGGGCCCGAGCCGACGTGCTGGTGGCGAGCGAGCTCCCTCGCGCCATCGAGACGGCACGGCTGATCGCCCCGGGTCTTGGCGTGGAGCTCGCTGGGCAGGACTGCGACCTGTGCGAGATCCACACCGGTGAGGCCGACGGGGTCGAGTGGTCCGAGTACAACGCCCGCTACGGGTCCTTCGACATGGAAGCGGAGCCGGACCGCGTGTTCGCGCCGGGGGGCGACAGCTGGCGGAGCTTCCACGTGCGGGTGGCCGGGGTGATGGAGCGCCTGGCGCACGATCACGCCGGCCAGACCGTGGTGGCGGTGTGCCACGCCGGGGTGATCATCGCCTCGATGCGGTTGCTGCTCGGCATCGCCGATCCGGCGACGAGCGCCCACCTGCGCCCGTCGAACACGGGGCTCACCGAGTGGGAGCACGACCCGGAGGCCGGGAGGTGGCTGCTACGGGCCTACAACGACACCCCGCACCTGCTCGGGCTCGACGCTCCGCCCGAGCGCTCCGACGAGGCCGCAGGGATGGCCACGGCCCGCAGCGGGAACTGAGCGCGCCATGAGCACCGGACACGAGTACACGATCGACGGCGCCCGAGCAGCTGCGGCGCGTGACGAGCTCGGGGCGTGGGTGGCCGAGTTCCTGGCCAGCCCGGGGAGCGACAACGCCGTGCTCGGTGCGGCCCTGAACGACCCGCCCCGGTCGTGGCTGGGCCCGGTGGAGCTGCCGCTCGACCAGCTGAACCGGCTGGCCGGCCCTCCGGGTGCACCGGTGCTGGAGGCGGTGGACGACGACTACTGGCGAGACGACGTCGAGGAGCTCGCCGACAGGGTGGACGACGGCCACCAACCGGCGCCGGTGATCGTTACGCACCGAGACGGCCAGCTGCTGCTCGAGGACGGCAACCACCGCGTCGAAGCCCTCCGGCGAGCCGGTCGGGACCAGGCGTGGGCGGTCGTGGCCTTCGACGGGTCAGAAGCGCGAGATGCGTTCATCGCCCGGGTCGGGCAGCAACCGACCTGAGCCCCAGGCGATCGCTACCGTCGCCGTCGTGACGCCGGAGCCCGCACCTCACGACGCAGCGGATGACGCGGCGCGGTTGGCGGAGCTCGCCGTGGTGCTGGGCGACGCGGTCGGCGCCGCCATCGGGCCGTGGGTGCAGCGCTGCGTGGCGGCGGTGGCCGAGGCGTGGCAGCCCGGTCTCGCCGCCCGGTTGGCCCCGGCGGCGACGGCGGCAGGGGAGGAGGCCACCCGAGACGTAGGCGCGCGGGTGCGGCTGCTGCTCGAGGCCGACGTGGACCAGCAGGCCACCGGGCCGCTGGCCCTGCTGCGCGAGGCGGTGCGCTACCCCACGGCGGTGCTGGCCGAGGCCGGCGTGCCGGCGGTGGCTCGCGACGAGTTCACCGAGCGCGCCTTCCCCGACGACGCCTACGGCCTGGCCCCCGCCGCCTTCGCCGATGTGGACCCCGTCCTGCACGAGCCCGGCCTGGTCTGGGGCGCGGCCAAGGCCCACGTGGTGCTGGCCCGCCGCCGGGCCGAGGGACGCCGCTGACCTCGCCGCCCGATCGGGTCAGGGGGGATCGGTCGCGATGGGGGTCCAGAAGG
Organism: uncultured Aquihabitans sp.; assembly: GCA_964542495.1. GTDB lineage: Bacteria > Actinomycetota > Acidimicrobiia > Acidimicrobiales > Iamiaceae > Aquihabitans. The sequence continues at coordinate 5,526 of CAZIVZ010000082.1, read as the reverse complement.
GGAACGTGATGTGGGGGACGCCGAGGTGGTGGTCGATCCGGCCCTGGTCGGCCAGGGCGCGCAGGCACGGTCGGATGCGGTCGGGGCCGCCGGCCAGGGTGGCGTAGTCGGCCACCGAGAGCAGCAGCGGCCCGTCGGCATCGCCCTCGCGCAGCACGGCGTCGACCTCGAGCGTCGGCCGGCACGGGTTGGTGCCGTCGACGAGCACGCAGTGGTAGACGACGCGCTCGAAGACCGAGAGCGCCCGGACGATCACCTACCGGGTGGCCCAGGCGTCGTCCACCGCAGCCAGGGCCTCCACCTCGGGCTGGAGCTTCCCGTCGCGCAGGTCGGCCAGGGTGACGTGCTCCAGCACGCCCCGCAGGTTGGCCCGCAGCGCGATCCACGCCCGCTGGAGCACGGCCAGGTCGGCGGGGTAGTCGAGCGCGTCGGGCCGCTCGCCGCGCACGTCGGCCAGCGGGCCCTCGGTGGCGCGGATGAGGTCGGCCATGGTGATCTCGGCGGGCGGCCGGTTCAGCCAGTAGCCGCCCTCGGCGCCGCGCACGCTGCCCACCAGCCGGCCGCGCTTGAGGTCGGCCAGGATGTGCTCGAGGAACTTGGAGGGGATGTCCTGGGCCTCGGCGATGGCCTGGCGGGTGAGCGGCACCGGGCGGCTGCCGTCGGTGGGGTAGGCGCGGGCCAGCTCCACGGCGGCGCGCACGGCGTAGTCGACCTTGGCGGTGATGCGCACGGAGCCCCTACTCGCCCTCACGCTCGTCGAAGCGCTGCCAGCCCGCGTCGGTGATGGACCGGGACTCGAAGAACAGGCAGAACTCCGGGCAGGCGAAGGGTGCCGTCTCGTTCGCGTCGACGCGGCAGCGCTGCACCTGCTCGCCCGAGGGGATGGTGCGGGTGGAGTAGTGGCGGCAATCCAGGCGAACGGCCATGGCCCGCAGTCTCCCACGCGCGCCGCGGGGCGAGGCGGTGCGTGCGGTGGCCTAGCCTCCGCCCCCATGGCAGAGCGGCTCGTGGTCATCGGGGGCAACCCCGCCGGCATGGCCACCGCCACCAACGCCCGCCGGGGCCGGCCCGACCTCGAGATCGTGGCCATCGAGCGGGGCTCGCACACCTCCTACTCCAGCTGCGGCCTGCCCTACGTGGTGGGCGGCGCGGTGGGCAGCATCGACGACCTCGTGGTGCGCACGCCCCGCGAGTTCCGAGACCAGCACCGCATCGACGTGCGGCTCCGCCACGAGGTGGTGGGGATCGACCTCGACGCCCGCCGCGTGGAGCTCCGCGCCCTGGACCAGGACCGCACGTTGCACCTCGGCTTCGACCTGCTCCACCTGGCCACCGGGGCCCGGCCCGTGCGCCCGGACCTGCCCGGGATCGACGCCCCGTGGGTCCACGGCGTGCAGACCATCGACGACACCACCCGCCTGCTGGCGGCGGTGGAGGAGCAGCGCTGCCGTCGCGTCGTGGTGGTGGGCAGCGGCTACATCGGCCTCGAGATGGCCGAGGCGTTCGTCGACCGCGGCATCGAGGTCACGCTCGTGGACGAGGCGCCGCAGCCGCTCGCGTCGATCGACCCCGACCTCGGCGCCCAGGTGGCCGCGGTCCTGCGGGGCTACGGCGTGCGCCTCCGGCTCGGGGTGCGGGTGCAGGGCTTCGAGGACCACCAGGTGCTCACCGCCGAGGGCCCGCTGCCCGCCGACCTCGTGGTGCTGGGCCTGGGCGTCCGCCCGGCGTCGGAGCTGGGCGTGGCCGCGGGGCTGGACGCCGGGGCCAACGGCGCCATCGCCGTCGACCACCGCCAGCGCACCAGCGCGGCCGGGATCTACGCCGCCGGCGACTGTGCCGACACCTACCACCTGGTCAGCCGCCGGCGCGTCCACGTCGCCCTGGGCACCGTCGCCAACAAGACGGCACGGGTGGCCGGCACCAACCTGGGCGGCGGGTACGCCACGTTCCCAGGCGTGCTCGGCACGGCGCTCACGCGCGTCTGCCGGTTCGAGATCGGCCGCACCGGCCTGAGCCAGGCCCAGGCCCGAGACGCCGGCATCGAGTTCGTGGTGGGCACGGCCCAGGGCACCAGCCGCGCCGAGTACTTCCCGGGCGCGGTCGACGTGACGGCGCGGGTGCTGGCCGAGCGCGGCACCGGGCGCGTGCTGGGCGGGCAGGTGCTGGGCGCCGACCGGGTGGGCAAGCGCATCGACACCCTGGCCACCGCCATCACCGCAGGGTTCACCGCCTCGCAGGTGGTCGACCTCGACCTGGGCTACGCCCCGGCGGTGTCCACCCTCTGGGACCCGGTGCAGGTGGCGGCCCAGGAGGCGGCCGCCCTCGTCACCAAGCCCGGTCGACCCTGACCGCCGAGCCTGACCGCCCAGCCGCCACCCACCGAGCTGCCGACACCTGGGAGCGCCCCGATGACCCTGGCCGAAGACCGCGACGCCCTCCGAGCCGACACCTCGCTGCGGGGCCGGGCCTTCTCCGACGCGTGGCGCGCGACGGTGGACGCCTGGCTGGGCGAGCGCTTCGCCGAGGCGGTGACCGCCGGTGGCGACGCTGGCGACGGTGTGGCCCTGGTGGCGGTGGGCGGCTACGGGCGCGGCGACCTGGCGCCGGCATCGGACCTCGACCTGCTGCTGCTCCACGCCCGCAAGGCGGCGCCCGCCGCGGTGGCCGAGAAGCTCTGGTACCCGATCTGGGACGAGGGCCTGAAGCTCGGCCACTCGGTGCGCACCGCCGGCGAGGCGCTGGAGCTGGCCGCCACCGACCTCGACACCGCCACCTCGCTGCTCTCGGTGCGACACCTGGCCGGCGACCCAGCCCTCACCGAGGAGCTGGCCACCATGGCCGCGGCCCAGTGGCGCAAGCGGGCCAAGCGCTACCTGGGGCTGCTGCTCACGTCGGTGGCGGCACGCCAGGACCAGTCCGGCGAGGTGGCGTTCCTGCTGGAACCGGACCTGAAGGAGGGTCGGGGCGGCCTACGCGACATCCACGCCCTGCGGTGGGCCGAGGCCGCCCGGCGGGTCCTCGAGGACGGCGACGAGGCCGAGCTGGCCGCGGCCGAGACGGTGCTGTTCGACGCCCGGGTGGAGCTGCACCGGGCCACCGGCCGCGCCACCGAGCGGCTCGCGCTCCAGGAGCAGGACGCGGTGGGCGCCGCGCTCGGGATGTCGGCCGACGACCTCATGGGCGAGCTGGCCCGGGCGGCCCGCACCGTGTCGTGGATCGCGGACGAGGCCTGGGGGCGGGTGGGCGCCTCGCTGTCCACGGGCAGCAACCTCCTGGGCTGGCGGAGCCGCACCCGATCCCCGGGCCTCATGATCCGCGACGGCCAGGTGCTGCTCGAGCCCAACTGCGACCCGGCGAACCGTCCCACCCTCGTGCTCGACGCCGCCATCTTGGCCACGGCCAAGGGCGCCCGCCTCGCTCGCGCCACCCACGAGCGCCTGAGCGCCCGCTCGCCGCTGCCCGTCGAGGGCTGGTCCGACGAGCTCCGCCAGCGGTTCGTGGAGCTGCTCGGCCACGGCCACGCCGCCATCTTGGTCATCGAGGCCCTCGACCACACCGGCCTGTGGGAGCGGTTCCTCCCCGAGTGGGCCGGGGTGCGCAACCGCCCCCAGCGCAACGCCTACCACCGCTTCACCGTCGATCGGCACCTGCTGGAGGCCACCGCCAACGCTGCTGCCCTCGCCGGCCGGGTGGACCGGCCCGACCTGTTGCTGGTGGGCACGCTGCTGCACGACATCGGCAAGGGCCGCGGCGGCGACCACACCGAGGTGGGCATGGAGCTCATCGCCGAGATCGGGCCGCGGATGGGGTTCTCCGGGGCCGACACCTCCGTGCTCGTCGACCTGTGCCGCCACCACCTGCTGCTGCCCGACGTCGCCACGAGGCGCGACCTCAGCGACGAGGCCACGATCGCCGCCGTCGCCCAGGCCGTCGGCGACCGCACCCGCCTGCACCTGCTGGCCGCGCTCACCGAGGCCGACTCGCTGGCCACCGGTCCCGCCGCGTGGGGGGCCTGGAAGGCCGACCTGGTCACCGAGCTGGTGCGCCGGGTCGACCACTACCTCGCCGGCGGAGACCTGGCCGCGCTGACCAGCGTGGAGTTCCCCGACGCCGCCCAGCGGGAGCTCATGGCGTCGGGCGAGGTGGTGGTGGACGCCGCCGACGACCTCATCACCGTGGTCGCCCCGGACCGCCCCGGCCTCTTCAGCCGGGTGGCGGGCGTGCTGGCGCTGCACGGGCTCGACGTGGTCGCCGCCGATGCCGCCTCCGACGGCCGGATGGCCATCGAGGCGTTCCGCGTCACGTCGCGCTTCGGGTCGATGGTGCCGTGGGACCGCGTCGAGGCCAACGTGCACGCCGCCCTGGGCGACCGGCTCGCCATCGAGGCCCGTCTGGCCGACCGGATCCGCACCTACCAGCCCGGCACCACCACCCACCGGCTCCCGCCTCCGACCGTGCGCTTCGACGACGCCGCATCGGCCTCCGCGACCGTGGTGGAGGTGCACGCCCCGGACCGGGTGGGCCTGCTGTACCGGGTGAGCCGGGCGTTCGCCGAGCTGGCCATCGACGTGCGGGTGGCCAAGGTGCAGACCCTCGGCGACCTGGTGGTCGACTCCTTCTACGTCACCACCACCGAGGGCGCCGTGGTGTCGGACCCGGTGGTGCGCGCCGAGCTGGAGCGGGCCCTGCTCCACGCCGTGTCCTGACCGCGTCGGTAGGGTCGGGGCCATGGCGCGGCCGCCCATCACCGAGACCGACCTCCTCCGGTGGGCGGAGGCCCTGTCGGGCATCGCCCGCACCGGCCTGGGGTTCACCGAGAGCGTCTACGAGCGGGAGCGCTTCGAGGAGGTGCTGGCGGTGGCGGCCGACATCCGCCACGCCATCGACACCGACGTCGACCGCGAGGCGCTGGTCGACGAGTGGCTCAAGGGCGTGGGCCACGGCGTGCCCGGCTACGTCACGCCCAAGGTGGCGGTGGGCGCGGTGGTGGGCAACGACGCGGGCGAGATCCTGCTGATCCAGCGCTCGGACTCGGGCGTGTGGCTCTACCCCACCGGATGGGCCGACGTGGGCTACTCCGCCGCCGAGGTGGCGGTGAAGGAGGTCGCCGAGGAGACCGGCATCCACTGCGAGGTGGTCGGCCTCATCGCCGTGCTCGATGGGCTGCGGCTCGGGTTCACCCGGGTGCCGCTGTACTCGCTGGTGTTCCACTGCCGGGCGGTGGGCGGCGAGCTCGCGCCCCACCCGCTCGAGACGAACGGCGCGGGCTGGTTCGCCCGCGACGCTCTGCCCTCCCCGCTGGCCGGCTACGCGCAGTGGGGCGACCTGGCCTTCGCCGCCATCGAGGGCCACGCCGGCCCGGTGTGGTTCGACGAGCCCCGCGACCCGCCCTGGCAGGGCTGAGCGGCGGCCTGGGCCGTCGCCTCGGTTGCCTCGCTCGTCAGGCCGGCTTGGCCGCTTCGAGCACCAGCGTCTGGTAGTCGTTCCAGGCCTCGTTGATCTGGTTGCCGTGCTGGTCGACGTCGG
>CAZIVZ010000081.1:0-10215 GCA_964542495.1 uncultured Aquihabitans sp. | reverse complement strand
GTGTTGCGCAACGACTGCGACGACGCCGCGCCCCTCATCGACCACGCTTCGCTCCAGGTCGTCACCGTCGCACCACGCGACACCGCCCAGACCGCGCTCCGGATCATGGTCGACGAGCGGATCGAGCACGTTCCCGTGGTCGACGCCGACCAGCAGCTCGTCGGGATCTGCACCCGCACCGATCTTCTAAAGGTCCGCAGGCGCCAGCTCGACCTCGAGCGGCCCCAGGACGGCCTCGCGGCTCGACTCAACCCCAGCACGCGACACGGACGTCGACCACAGGAGCCAACGAGGTGAACGACAGCCGACGATCAGCCGTAGGAGCCGCGTGTGGAGATCACCCGTGCGTCAGGCGCGGTGCTCACCGCTCGAAGACGGGGTATCCGCCGAACCGGATGCTGGAACCAGCCAGCACGAAGAGGACTGCGGCGAGGGCGACGATGCGGATGTGCCACGCGAGCGTGGGCAGGGTCGCGTCGGACAGCCTCGGGATGACGCGGAACCGGGCATGGATCGCCAGGCCGACCGTGATGGCCAGGAGGCCCAGCTTGACCTGGACGGTTCGCGCGACCGAGTTGGCGTCGAGCCAGTTGGCGGGTGATCCGAGGAGGCGTTGAGCGAGCCAGAGACCGGTGATGACCTGCGTCGCGAGTGCCGGTAGGCCTATCCGCTCGAACCGTTGCTCGAACTCGCTGACGGTCGCAGCCCGGCGTTGGCGCATGGCGTCGGGCAGGACGGTCAACGCGAGCACCAGATGGCCGCCGGCCCAGACGGTGGCGCCGAGTATGTGCAGGCTCAGCACGAGGTAGTAGCTCGCCATCTCAGATCGGCGGGTCCGTTAGTCGGGTTGGTGGTGAGCGCACGTCGCGGCCAGCGGTACAGGTTCGAGCGGCACCATCCGGATCTCGTTCGCGAACAGCTCGACACCGTGCAGGTGGCCGCGGATCGTGCGATCGATGGTCTCCAGCGCGATGTCGTGGTCGATCTCGAGGCATGGCCCGGCGAACGAACCGTGGACGTGCCGGACCCCGTCGAGCTGGGCGAGAGCGTCGAGGGTCTCGTTGAAGCAGGTGGGGCAGTTCGCCCCGTCGATCCGCACCGATGTCCGCATGGTCGCCCTCCGTTCGTGTCAGCGAGGTCGAGGCATCCGATCAGCGTTCACGACGTGCCTCCTCGGCGGTCAACCTACCTTCGATCCATGAATATCTCTAGTAGATGATGGACAAATGGGCGGACGTGCCTTGACGGAGGCGGCATCTGCTGCCGGGTCAGTCCGGAGCGAGTCGAAGTCGCTTCACGACGTCGACAACGTCGGGTTCCGCGTCCTTCCCATAGCTCGCCGGCAGGACACCACGATGCCCGCACGGCATGGTGATCGCGAACAGGATCGCCTCGTCCGCTGGATCGCTGGGCCCCTCGAAGCGGTACACGAGGTCGACGACGACGTCGTCAGGGGCGGCCCAGCATCGACAGCCGTCGCAGCGCAGGCCGGCATCGCTGACGGAGAACTCCTCGACCCAACCCGCCGCCTCAAGTTGGCGCATCCGGCCACCGAGCGTGTCCATCGGGCCGGTCATGGTGCGACGTGGCAGCGCAGGAACGGCTCGCGCCCGGTCGGGTCCCCGAGTGCTCCCGCCTGGGCCTGCAGCACCCTCATCGGTCACCCACGACACCGACCGCATTCACAGTGGTGAGGATACCTCACCCATACTTCTGTTCAACACTAGAACAATGAGGTGGGAGGTCTGGGGTGGTGCCCATGCGATCGCTGCCCCTCTCGCTCCCGGGTCAGCGCAACTGAGCCGGTCGTGTCGATTGACGGCTGGCGGCCCGGAGGAGCGCGTTCAGGTGCGTCGGCGGCCGGCGATCCAGTTGAAGGGTTGTTCGACACCGCTGGGGGTCCGGTGGAGGTGGCGGCGTTCCGCGACGATCTCGACGTCGCCGAGCAGCGCGCGGAGATCGTCCCGGCTGTAGCGACGGACCGGGAGCGCCGAACACTCGGCAGGACCGTCCTCGGCGAACGTGGCGATCACGAACGCTCCGTCCGGGCCCAGTGCCCGGCCAAGCGTTTCGAGGTAGGTGGCGCGATCGTCGTCGTCGACGAGGAAGTGCAGGACGGCGCGGTCGTGCCAGACGTCCCAGCGCCGGGTCGGCTGCCAGGTGAGCAGGTCGGCCTGCAACCACGTCACACCATCGCAGTGACGGAGGCGGGACCGTGCCGTATCAAGCGCGACAGCGGAGATGTCGAGCACGGTGATGTCGTGGTGGCCAGCGGCAAGGAGGTGATCGACCAGCGTCGACGCCCCGCCACCGACGTCGATCACCGAATGCCCGGGCTGCACCTCCAGGGCGGCGAACAGGTCGAGCGACGTGGAGGGACGCGCCTCATACCACGACACCGCCGCGGCGCCGATCGACCGGAACCGGCCGTCCCAATGCAACGGGTCGCCCATGCGAGGCAATGCTATGAGGACCGACTCGTCGACCGAGCACCTGCGACGGAACCTCGTGCTACGGTTTATCGACATGACGTCGACAAGTGACGGGATGGAAGATGTACCTGGGTCGTCGTGACCTCATCGTTGCTCGCGGGCGGTTCCTGCTCGTCGGTGCCGTGATCGCGCTGCTGGCGCTGCTGTCAACGGTGCTCTCCGGGCTCGCGTCCGGGCTCGTCGACGACGGCATCTCGGGGCTGCGGGCGCTGCCGATCACCCATCTGGCCTTCCAGAAGGGGGCCGAGAGCGCCTTCAGCCGCTCGACGCTCACCGCCGATGCCCTGGCCGTGTTCGACCGGAACGGGCTCGAGGCCACGCCAGTGGGCGTCTCGTTCGTGAACGCGGCGTCCGATGCGGGCGCCAGCGTCGACATCGCCCTGTTCGGCGTCGACCCCGACGGGTTCCTCGCCGGGAGCTCTCCGAGCGGTGGGACCACGTCGAGCGGCGCCGGAATCGAGGATGGTCTCGTGCTCAGCGAGAGCCTCCGCCAGGACGTCGAGCTCGGCACGCTGCTCACCGTCGTCGGCAGCTCGGAGCCGCTGCCGGTGATCGGGTACACCTTCGGGGGCACCTACGGCCACGTCCCGATCGCCTACACCGCCCTCGACACGTGGCAGCGACTCGTCTACGGCGACGATGCCCGCGGCCGCTTCTCGGCGATCGCCATCCGCGCCGACGGAGACACGGACTTCGGTGCCATCGACCGAGCCGCGGGCACCGAGACGGGCACCAAGGCCGACGCGTATCACGGGTCACCGGGGTTCACCGCCGAGACCGCCACGATGTCGCTGATCCGGGGCTTCCTCCTCGTGATCGCCGCGCTCGTCGTCGGTGCCTTCTTCACCGTCTGGACGGTGCAACGCCAGCGCCAGATCGGGCTGCTCAAGGCGCTCGGCGCGTCGACCGCCTACATCGTGCGCGACGCGATGGGTCAGCTCGCGGTGCTCCTCGTGGCTGCGATCGCCGTGGGGACCGCAGCGGGCCTGCTGATCGGCGGACTCGTGGACGCCGAGGTCCCGTTCCGGCTGTCGCCGGGCTCGGTCGCGCTCTCGTCGCTCCTGCTCGGCGTCACGGGCCTCGGTGGCAGCCTGGTGGCGATCCGGCGGTTCACATCCGTGGATCCGGTCATCTCCCTGCGGGCAGAACCGTGACCACGGCGACCGCACTTCGGCTCGAGGGCGTCACGGTCACCTACCGGGACGGCGACGACCTGCTCACCGTGCTCGACGATCTCGACCTCGCGGTGGCTCCAGGCGAGCTGGTGAGCATCACGGGACGCTCTGGCAGTGGCAAGTCGACCCTGCTGGCCGTGGCCGGCATGTTGAGCCGCTGCGACCGGGGGATCGTCGAGGTCGACGGCCAGCGAGTCGACGGTCTCACCAATCGGGCACGGACCCGACTTCGCAGAGACCGCGTCTCGATCATCCACCAGTCCCCGCAGCTGTTCCCCTCGCTCACGGCAGTGGAGCAACTCGAGCTCGTCGCGCACATCCGCGGCGACCTCGGCAAGGTCTCGCGCCAACGGGCGCGGGACCTCTTGGAGGAGGTCGGGATCGCTCACCGGATGTCGCACCGGCCCTCGCAGTTGTCCGGCGGCGAACGCCAGCGCCTCGAGGTCGCACGCGCGCTCATGACCGAGCCGGCCGTCATCTTGGCGGACGAGCCGACCGCGGCCCTCGACCCGGCGCGCGCCCGCGAGGTGATGGAGCTCATCACCACCGAGACCCGGCAGCGAGCGATCGCCACCGTCGTCGTCGTCCACGACCCGGACCTGACCCACCTCGCGGACCGCCAGCTCGAGCTTCGCTCCGGGGCGCTCGCACCATCCGCCGCAACCTGACAACCTCCATCCATGCCGCGCATCAGCGCACCCACCATCCACGAGCACGTCGCCCGACAAGAGGACGCCGTGATCAGCGCCGCCACCCGGCTCTTCGCCGAGCGGGGCTTCGCCGACGTCACGATGGCAGACATCGCCACCGAGGTGGGCCTGGCCCGCACCTCCCTCTACCGGTACTTCCCCGACAAGGACCACATCCTCGTGGTGTGGCTGCGACGCGAGATCGACTCGCTCGTCGAGCACAGCACCGCGATCGCCCGCTCCCGTCGGCCGGCGACCGCGCGACTTCGACGGTGGCTGTCGCTGCAGCTCGACTACCTGCTGGACCCCGAGCACCAGTTGTTCACCCGCATCGCGTCCACCGTCGGGACCCTGTCGCCCGAGGTGGTCGCCGCGATCGGCGAACAGCACAGGCGCCTCCACGAGACCATCGAACCCATCATCAGCGAAGCCCTGGCGGAGGCGGGTCAGGGCTCGCGCGATCCCGTGATCGTGTCGAGGTTCGTGATCGGGCTCCTCGCCGCGGCCAGCCAGGAAGCTGCACGCGGTGCGGCCCTCCCCTCGATCAGGCGTGAGCTCGAGCGGGGAGCGGTCGCCATCGTGCGTGGACCCGCGTCGCCCGACCGGTCCCCATGACCGGAGGACGTACCCGCGCCGGCAGCGCAGCTCAGAGCAACCCGAGCTGGAGGCGGGCCGCCTCCGACATGCGGTGGATCGTCCACGGCGGCTCCCAGACGAGGTCGACCTCGACGTCGTCGACGCCGGGCACGGCCAAGACGGCGCGAGCCGCGTCGGCGCGCAGGACGTCGCCCATCCCGCAGCCCGGCGCGGTCATGGACATGTCGATCTCGATGCGACGGGTTCCGAGCGGGCCGGGAAGCTCCTCGCAGCGGTAGACGAGCCCGAGCTCCACGATGCTGACGGGGATCTCCGGGTCGTAGACCTGGCCGAGCGCGTCGAGGACGCGGCTCATGTCGAACGGGCGGTCGTCGTCGACCGCCTCGTCCTCGCCGTCGGGCACCTCGAGGCCGATGGCGTCGCCGTCGGCGGCATCGAGTCGCAGCAGTGTCCCGAGCTCGGTGCGCACGGTGATGCTGGCGCCGAGCTGCTGGACGATCTCGACCTCGCCGCCCTCGGACAGCAAGATGAGCTCCCCGGCGGGGACGGTGGTTGCCATGCAGTCACGCAGGAGCGCGATCGGAGACCAGGTCATCGATCAACCACCCCGGCCGTCGGCGAAGGTGGCGGCGAGTCGGTCACGCAGCGTCACCGGGGTGACCGCGTCGATGATCTCGGCGGCGAACGCGGCGACGAGCATGGCTCGGCCCTGCTCGAGCGGGATGCCCCGGCTGCGCAGGTAGAAGAGGGCGTCGTCGTCGAGGCGTCCCACGGTGGCGCCGTGGGTGCAGCGGACGTCGTCGGCGAGGATCTCGAGCCAGGGTCGGGTGTCGGCCTGGGCGGTCGGGGCGAGGACGAGGTTGCGGTTCGACTGGTGGGCGTCGGTGCCGGTCGTCTCGTGTCGGACCAGGACGTGGCCGCTGAAGGAGCCACGGCCGTGGTCGTCGACGATCCCGGTGAAGCGTTGGGTGCTCGCGCAGTGCGAGGCGCGGTGGTCGACGGTGACGACGTTGTCGTGGCGTTGGTGGCCGCGGGGCAGGTAGAGCCCGGCGATGTCGGCGGTGGCGTCGGTGCCGTCGAAGCGGACGTCGATGGCGCTCCGAGCGATGTGGCCACCGGTCATCAGCGACGTCGCGCGCACGGTCGAGCCGGTGCCCTGGACGATGGCGGTGCGTCCGACGTGGATCGAGTCCGCGGCTTCGTCCTGGACGCGGTGGAGGGTGACGGTCGAACCGGAGCCGGCGACGATCCGGGTGGACGCGTTCGTGACCGACGGGCCGGGCAGCCCGACGTAGGACTCGATCACGTGGACGCGGCTACCGGGCCCGGCGAGCACGACGGTGCGAGGGTGGTTCGCCGTCGTGCCCCCGCCGGGCGTGGCGACGTGGACGATGTGGACGGGCTCGTCGAGCTGGGTGCCCGGCTCGACGATGACCGCGGCGACGTCGACCCCTGCCACCCAGTTGAGGGCGTGGAAGCCGTCGGCGGGCTGGTCCTCGGCGGCGCGAGGCGAGGGAGGTCGGGCGCCCATGCCGTCGCGGTTGCCGAGCCACAAGCCGTCCACGGCGACTCGGGCGTCGGACGCTCGCCGATCGAACGCGCCGTTGACGAACACGAGGCGGGCCCCGCCGTGGTCGCCGGCGAGGTCGTCGACGACGGACCGGGTCACCCCGCTCGACGAGGCTGGGGCCGGTGACGCGTCCTCGAGGGCGCGGACGATGTCGTCGACTGGGGTGTAGCGCCACGCCTCGTCGCGGGTGGTGGGCAGGCCGCGGGCGGCGAGCCACGCCCGTCCTCGCTCGGCCCGCGGGCTCGGTGGTGACGGCGGGACCAGCCGATCGAGCAGGAGCGCCGGTGTGGCGGTCATCGTGCGGCGGCGGTGACGCCGTAGCCGACCGCCTCCAGCTCGCTCGCCAGGTGGTGGTCACCGGTGCGCACGATCCGGCCGGCCTGGAGCACGTGCACCCGATCGGGCCGCACGAACTCGAGCAGCCGCGGGTGGTGGGTGATGATCAGCATCGACCTCTCGGGGTGCCGGAGGCGTTCCACGCCCTCGCCGACGACGCGGAGCGCGTCGATGTCGAGGCCCGAGTCGGTCTCGTCGAGGATGGCGAGCCGTGGTTCGAGCAGCGAGAGCTGCAGGATCTCGTTGCGCTTCTTCTCGCCGCCGGAGAACCCCTCGTTCACGGAGCGGCTGAGGAACGCCGGGTCCATGTCGAGGCGAGCCATGTGCTCCTTGGCGAGGGAGAGGAACTCGACGGCGCCGATCTCGGTCTGGCCGCGTTCGCGGCGGATGGCGTTGAGGGCGGTGTGGAGGAAGTACATGTTGCCGACGCCGGGGATCTCGACGGGGTGCTGGAAGGCGAGGAACAGGCCCTTCGCCGCCCGCTCCTCGGGGCTGAGGGCGAGCAGGTCGTCGCCGTCGAAGGTCACCGTGCCGGTGATCGTGTAGCCGTCCCGCCCGGCGAGGACGTTGGAGAGGGTGCTCTTGCCGGCGCCGTTGGGGCCCATGACGGCGTGGACCTCGCCGGCAGGGATGCCGAGGTCGAGGCCGTCGAGGATGGTCTTGTCGCCGACGGAGGCGGTGAGGTGCTCGATGTGCAGCATCAGCCCACCGCCCCTTCGAGGGTGAGCCGCATGAGGGCTTGGGCCTCGACGGCGTACTCCATCGGGAGCTCGTCGAAGACCTCGCGGCAGAAGCCGTTGACGATCATGGAGGTGGCGTCCTCCTCGGTGAGGCCGCGCTGGCGGCAGTAGAAGAGCTGGTCGTCGCTGACCTTCGAGGTGGACGCCTCGTGCTCGACCTGGGCGGAGTCGTTCTTCACCTCGACGTAGGGGAAGGTGTGGGCGCCGCAGTCGGGTCCGATGAGCAGCGAATCGCATCGGGTGTGGTTGCGGGCTCCGGTGGCCGATCGCAGCATCTTCACCAGGCCGCGGTAGGTGTTCTGGGCCCGCCCGGTGGAGATCCCCTTGGAGAGGATCGTGCTCGTCGTGTTGCGGCCGATGTGGATCATCTTCGTGCCGGTGTCGGCCTGCTGGTGGTGGGTGGTGACGGCGACGGAGTAGAACTCGCCGACCGAGTCGTCGCCCTGGAGGATCACGCTCGGGTACTTCCAGGTGATGGCCGAACCGGTCTCGACCTGGGTCCAGGAGATCTTCGCCCGGTTCCCCGCCCGGCCCCGCTTGGTCACGAAGTTGTAGATGCCGCCCCGTCCGTCGGCGTCGCCTGGATACCAGTTCTGCACCGTGGAGTACTTGATCGACGCATCGTCGAGAGCGACGAGCTCGACCACCGCGGCATGGAGCTGGTTCTCGTCGCGCTTGGGCGCGGTGCAGCCCTCGAGGTAGCTGACGCTGGCGCCTTCCTCGGCGACGATCAGGGTCCGCTCGAACTGACCGGTCTCCGCGGCGTTGATGCGGAAGTAGGTCGACAGCTCCATCGGGCAGCGGACCCCGGCGGGCACGAAGCAGAACGACCCGTCGGAGAACACCGCGGAGTTGAGGGCGGCGAAGAAGTTGTCGCGGAACGGCACGACCGATCCGAGGTACCGGCGCACCAGGTCGGGATGCTCCCGCACGGCTTCGGAGAACGAGCAGAAGATCACGCCGGCCTCGGCGAGCTTGGCCTTGAAGGTCGTCGCCACCGAGACCGAGTCCATGACCGCGTCGACCGCGATGCCCGAGAGCCGTTCCTGCTCGGCGAGGGAGATGCCGAGCTTGTCGAACTCGGCCCGGATCTGGGGGTCGACCTCGTCGAGGCTCTTCGGGGCCGGCCCCTTCGGCTTGGGTGCCGCCCAGTAGTGCATGTCCTGGTAGTCGATCGGCGGGTGGTGCACGTTCGGCCACGTGGGCTCCTCGAGCGTGAGGAAGTGGCGGAAGGCGGCGAGGCGCCACTCGAGGAGCCACGCCGGCTCCTGCTTCTTCGCCGAGATGAGCCGGACGACACCCTCGTCGAGCCCCTTGGGTGCGAGCTCGGTCTCCAGGTCGGCATGGAACCCGTAGGCGTACTCCCGCTCGACGAGAACGTCGACGACGTCGCTCATGTGCCCTCCCGGATCGACCAGCCCACTGTTAGTTCTAGCATCGACTAGAACTATAGCAGGTCAGTCCGGTTCGTAGGTCCAGTCGGGGCGCTTGCGCCAGAACGACTCGTCGTAGGTGGCGGTGCCGTCGGCCAGGTCGAGCACCTTGGGCATCGGGCGTCGTGCCGGCCGGGGACAGCGGTGCTGCTCGATGTGCTCGGCGAACTCCTCGGGGAAGGCGCGCAGCACGCTGCTCACGACGCGCTGCTCCTCGACGGCGAGGAAGCAGCGGTTGCCGTCGGTGACCCGTTCGAGCCAGTGGGCGATGATGCCGAAGTCGCGGTCGTCGCCGGCACCGGTCTCGATGCGCTCGAGCCGCTCGGTGATCTCGCCCGAGCCCATCTTGCAGGGCGGGCACTGGCCGCAGGACTCGACGTACAAGAAGCGCGAGAACCGGTACGCGGCGTCGACCATGCAGGCGGTGTCGTCGTGCACGATGAACCCGGCGGCTCCCATGCCGCTGCCGATCGCCGCGAACCCCTCGTAGCTGACCGGGGTGTCGAGCTGCGCAGCGGTGATGACCGGGTTGGCGACGCCGGAGAACACCGCCTTCACCGTCCGACCCGCGGTGACGCCGCTGCCGACGGCGTCGATCACCGCGCCGAGCGGGGTGCCGAGCTCGACCTCGCCGACATCGGGGGCGACGACGTCACCGACCACCGTGGCGACGATGGTGCCCGGCGAGTCGGCGGTGCCGGTCGAGCGGAACCACTCGGCACCCCTCGCGAGGATGTGCGGCACGTTGGCCAGCGTCTCGACGTTGTTGACGAGGGTCGGGTTCGGTTGGTCGCTGCGCCGGTGCGTCCCGTGGGGACCCGCCTCCCATCCCTCCTGGGGTGAGGCGGCGAACAGCCCGTGCTCGTAGGGCGGGAACCAGCGCGGCAGCGGCGGCTTGCCCTCGATCACCTCGAGCATCGCCTTCTCCTCGCCGAAGAGGTACTCGTCGGGTCCGGCGACGATGTTCACGGTGCAGTCGCTGCAGATGCCGGCGCTCTGGAGCTCTTGCACGGCGCGGGTCACCGCGGCGATCTCCCGTTCGAAGCTGGCCTTGAGGCAGATGAACGCCTCCTCGGCGCCGATCGCGACGGCAGCGATGATCAGGCCCTCGACGACCTGGTAGGGGTTGGCGCGCAGCAGGGCTCGGTCCACACCTACCGCTTCAACGGGACGGTCTTCGGGA
>CAZIVZ010000080.1:0-10302 GCA_964542495.1 uncultured Aquihabitans sp. | reverse complement strand
GACGGTCTTCTTCGGGCCCTTGCGGGTCCGGGCGTTGGTGTGGGTGCGCTGGCCGTGGACGGGCAGGCCCTTGCGGTGCCGGATGCCCTGGTACGAGCCGATCTCCATCTTCCGCTTGATGTCCTGCTGGACCTCGCGCTTCAGATCGCCCTCGACCTTCACGTTCTGGTCGATGTAGGCGCGGATCTTGTTGATCTCCTCATCGGTGAGATCGCGGGTGCGGGTGCTCTCGTCGATCCCGGTTGCCGCGCAGATCTGCTCGGCGGTGCTGCGGCCGACGCCGAACACGTAGGTGAGGGAGATGACGAGGCGCTTCTCCCGTGGGATGTCGACGCCGGAAATGCGTGCCATGGACTAGCCCTGCCTCTGCTTGTGCCGCGGGTTGGAGGAGCAGATGACCTGGACCCGGCCGTGACGGCGGATCACCTTGCAGTGCTCACAGATGGTTTTGACGCTGGGTTTGACCTTCATCGATGCCTCAGGGTTTGGTGGTCGACCGCCGCTCGGGAGCGCCGGCTACTTGTAGCGATAGGTGATTCGGCCGCGGGACAGGTCGTAGGGCGTGAGCTCCACCTGCACCCGATCGCCCGGGAGGATCCGGATGTAGTGCATGCGCATCTTCCCCGAGATGTGCGCCAAGACCTCGTGCCCGTTCTGCAGCTCCACGCGGAACATCGCGTTCTTCTGCGCCTCGAGCACGGTGCCTTCGAGGACGATCGCGTCTTCTTTGGGCTTGGGCAGCGGAAATCTCCTGATCGAACCAGCTGGTGTCGGCCTCGGTGCGGCGCGCCGAGGGCGCGACAGCCGTCAGGGCCGAAGGAAGATCGTAACGCGGCTGCCCGAGCGCGCCAAGTTGGCGACTTCTACCACACCGGAGCACGAGGACGATGAACCCCCAGACGGGGCACAAGTGGGCAGAACCGACGGAGATCCAAGGACAAGACGCGAGGGCGCATCTCGACAGACAGTCCTCCCCGGCGCGGCGCCGATGCTACGGTGCCGCAGCCCGCGCTCCGGCCGGGCCGAGGGACTGGCAGCGACCCGCTGCCCCAGATGGCCGACAGGAGAGACCGTTGACCGCGAAGCTCAAGAAGACCACGCCGATCACGAGGGTGGTGGCCGCGCTCGGCACCGTCCTGGCGCTGCTCACGGGTGCCGTGCTGCTGGCCAGCGGGCCGGCCAACGCCGGCACCGCCAACTACTCGGGCGACACCACCTCGGGCACGATCACGATCAACACCGGGCCGAACCAGACCCAGCTCGTCGATCCCCCGGTGCACATCGACCTGGCGATCGACGACGTCAGCGGGGCCCTCGACGCCACCACCACCTTCACCCCCACCTTCACCCCCACCTTCGTCGGCCCGTTCGACCTCGTGTTCTACGCCGGCGCCACCATCACCCAGCAGGGTGCGGCCACCGGCACCATCGGCACGAACGGTGACCTGGCCCTCTCGCTCAACGCCCGTCTGGCCATCACCGTGTACAACATGTCCGGCGCCACGCCCAGCCCCGGCACCGACCAGAAGTTCACCGGCCCCGGCTGCTTCGTCGACGTGGCCTTCGACTTCACCGGTCACCTCGACGAGGGAACCGCCGTGCTGAACGTGTCGGACTCGCAGTTCACGATCCCGCAGTTCCCTGCCGGCGACGCCAACTGCTGGCTGGCCACCGACGAGCTCAACGCCCGCCTGGCCGGCTCCAACAACTCGGTCGAGCTGACCTTCGGTGGCCTGCTCACCACCACGACCACGTCCACCACGTCGTCGACCAGCTCCACGAGCTCCACCAGCTCCACGTCGTCGACCAGCACCAGCACCAGCACCACGTCGACCACCATCGACCCGTGCCTGCCCACCGCAGAGGAAGACCCCTGCAACCCGAGCACGCCTGGTGGCCTCACCACCCCGGGCACCCCGGCGAGCTCCACCACGACCACCACGGCCGTGCCCCCCACCACCACGCCCGGCTCGGGCGGCCTGAGGGGCGGCAACCAAGAGGACTGACCCTCTCGGTCACCCGGACCGCGCCACGGGGGCGGGCCTTCGGGCCCGCCCCCGTTCGCGTCCCCCTGCTCAGGGCAGGGTCAGGACCTGTGGACCGTCCGGGGTCACCGCGATCGTGTGCTCGGTGTGGGCCGCCCAATCCCCCGATGCGGTGACCACGCTCCAGTCGTCGTCGAGCAGATCGGTCTCCGGGTCACCGAGCACCAGCATGGGCTCGACGGCCAAGACGTTGCCCACCCGGAGCTTGGGGCCCGTACCCGGATCACCCTGGTTGGGGACGTTCGGGGGCTCGTGCATCGCCTGACCGATCGCATGGCCGGTGTAGCCCTCCACCACCGCCATGCCGCCGCGGTGGGCGGTGCTCTCCACCGCGTGCCCGATGTCGCCGAGGCGGTTCCCGGCCACCATGGCGGCGATCGCGGCGCCGAGGGCCTCCTCGGCCACGGCGATGAGGCGCAGCACCGCTGCGTCGACGGTGCCCACCGGCGCTGTGAAGGCGGCATCGCCGTGCCAGCCGTCGACCACCGCCCCGCAGTCGATCGACACGATGTCTCCCTCGTGGAGCACCACGTCGTCGCTCGGGATGCCGTGCACGACCATGGAGTTGGGCGAGGCGCAGATCACCCCCGGGAACCCGGGCGAGCCGTAGCCGAGGAAGTTGGAGGTGGCGCCGCGCCGGGCCAGCACCTCCCGGGCGATGCGGTCCAGCGCCCCGGTGGTGACCCCGGGCCTGATGGCCTGTCGGATGTCGTGGTGCATCTCGGCCACCACCCGACCGGCGCGGCGCATCACCGCGATCTGGTCCGGGGTGCGCACGGCCGCCGCTCGAGAGAACAGCACCGCGGTGCCCGTCAGTCCCGGCAGCGAGCGTCGACCGCAGCCAGCAGCCGGGCGAAGACGACCTCGGGCGAGCCCAGGCCGTCGACCTCCACGATGAGGCCCCGGTCCCGGTACAGGCCCACCAGCGGAAGCGTCTCGGCGGCGTAGAGGTCGAGGCGCTTGCGGACGGCGTCCTCGGTGTCGTCGGCGCGCTGGATCACCTCGCCGCCATCGACGTCGCACCGCCACCCGTCGGTGGGCGGGGCGTCGACGGAGTAGATGTGCCCGCAGGTGACGCACACGCGGCGCTTGGTGATGCGTTCGAGCACGACGTCCTCGGGGACCTCGAGGTTCAGCACCACGTCGAGCGGGCGATCGGAGGTGATCTTCTCCAGCGCGAGGGCCTGGGCTTCGGTGCGCGGGAAGCCGTCGAGGATGTACCCACGGCTCACGGTGTCGGGCGCGTTGAGCCGTTCGTCGACCACCCCCACCATGATCTCGTCGGACACCAGCTGACCGGCGTCCATCACCGACTTGGCCCGCAGACCGAACTCGGTGCCGGCGGCCACCGCGGCGCGCAGCATGTCCCCGGTGGAGATGTGGGGCACCGCGAAGTGCTGGCCCAGCCGCAGGGCCTGGGTGCCCTTGCCCGCGCCTTGACGGCCGAGCATCACGAGACGGACGCCGTCGGTCATGGCGCTACTTCGTCGAGCTCTTGGCGGACTTCGACTTGGTGTCGAGGAAGCCTTCGTAGTTGCGCATCATGAGCTGCCCGTCGATCTGCTTGACCGTCTCGAGGGCGACGCCCACGGCGATGAGGATCGAGATGCCGAAGAAGCCCAGCTGCTGGCCACCGGTGGTGTCACCCAGGGACTTGCCGATGACGAACGCCGGGATCAGGGCGATGCCAGCCACGAACAGGGCGCCCGGCAGGGTGATCCGGGAGAGGATCTTGGCCAGGTACCGCTCGGTCTGGTAGCCGGGGCGGATGCCCGGGATGAAGCCACCCTGCTTGCGGATCTGGTCGGCCTGCTTGTGGGGGTCGAACTGGATCGCCGTGTAGAAGTAGGCGAAGGCCACGATCAGCACGCCGTAGAAGGCCAGGTACAACGGCGACGTGGACCGCACGAGGTGGTCGTCGACGAACTTCTGCACGTGGAAGGCCCAGTTCTCGGGCTCGCCCGCCTTGCTCACCGGCAGGATCTGGCTGATGATCACCGGCAGGTACAGCACCGAGCTGGCGAAGATGATCGAGATCACGCCGGCGCCGTTGACCTTGAGCGGGATGTAGGTGCTCTGGCCGCCGTACATCTTGCGGCCCACCTGGCGCTTGGCGAACTGCACCGGGATCCGTCGCACGCCCTGCTCGACGAAGACGATCGCGACCAGCAGGCCCACGAACATCAAGGCGATGAGGATCATCGCCGTGAGGCCGGACTCGGCCTTGACGGTGGCGAAGTTGGCGGGCAGGCGGCTGACCACCGACGAGAAGATCAGGATCGACATGCCGTTGCCCACGCCGCGCTGGGTGATGACCTCGCCGAACCACATGAGCAGGGCGAAGCCGGCGGTGAGGGTGAGCACCACCAGCGCGAAGCGCCCGGTGTTGTAGCTCTCGCCGAAGAGGTCGAAGCCCACACCTCCCTTGGAGCCGAAGCCACCACCGCCGGTGTGGAACACGTAGGTGATGCCGGTGCCCTGGAGGAGGGCGATGGCCACGCCGAGGTAGCGCGTCCACTGGGTGATCTTGCGCTGACCGACCGCTCCCTGCTCCTGCCACTGCTCGAGCTTGGGGATCACCACGGCGAGGATCTGCATGATGATCGACGCCGTGATGTAGGGCATGATCCCGAGCGCGAACACGGCGAACTGGGTGATGGCACCGCCCGAGAAGGCCTGGAGGAAGCTCAGCACCCCGCCCTCCTCGGCCCGTGCCTCGAGGTCCCGGATGGAGCCCAGGTCGATGCCGGGCACGGGCACGTGCGACCCGAACCGGTACACCGCCACCATGAACAGCGTGAAGAGCAGCTTGTTCCGGAGCTCCGGGATCTTGAGGACGTTGCGGAGGGTCGACACTCGCGCTCCTGGGAGACGGTTGTGCGGCGGCCGAAGGCCGTCCGGATCAGCGGTTGGTGAACTGGTTGCCCTTGGCGGGCGGGCGACGCTCGCCCCACGGGAGGGGCAGACGTTCCACGGTACCGCCTGCGGCGGTGATGGCCGTCTCGGCGGCGGCGGAGAAGGCGTGCGCCTTGACCGTGACCGGACGGGAGATCTCACCTCGGCCGAGGACCTTGACCAGGGCCTTCTTGCCCACCAGGCCCTTGCCGTACAAGGACTCCGGCGAGATGTCGTCGAGACCGCTGGCATCGAGCGAATCGAGGTTGAGGGCTTGGTACTCGACACGGAACGGGTTGGTGAAGCCCTTGAGCTTCGGCACCCGCATGTGCAGCGGCATCTGGCCACCTTCGAAGGCGGCCGGGACCTGCCCGCGCGCCTTCTGGCCCTTGGTGCCACGGCCGGCGGTCTTGCCGCCCTTGCCGGCGATGCCGCGACCGACGCGCTTGCGCGATCGGTTGGAGCCCGCGGCGGGCTGGAGGTCGTGGACCTTCATCAGGCGTCGCCCCTTTCGGCGGTGACCGTCTCGACGGTGACGAGGTGCGGCACCCGGGCGATCATGCCCCGGATCTCCGGACGGTCGGGAAGGGTGTTGGTCTGGCCGATGCGGCCCAGCCCGAGCGCACGGATGGTGCCGCGCTGCTTGGGCTTGGCGCCGATGGTGGACCGGGTCTGGGTGACCTTGAGATCTGCCATGGTCACTTCACCTCGTCCACGACCAGCGGGCCGCGCTGGCTCTCGTTGTAGGCGTCGAGCAGGCCCTTGGGCACGAACTCCTCGGGCGAGAGCCCGCGGAGGCGGGCGATCTCGTCGGGCCGCTTGAGGCCCTGGAGCCCGGCGATGGTGGCCCGGGCGACGTTGATGTGGTTGGCCGAGCCCAGCGACTTGCAGAGCACATCGTGGATGCCGGCCTCCTCGAGGATGGCCCGGGCGGCGCCACCGGCGATCACGCCGGTGCCGGGGGCGGCGGGCTTGAGCATGACGCGACCGGCACCCATGACCCCGATGGTGGGGTGGGTGATGGTGGAGCCCGCGAGGGCCACGGAGAAGAGGTTCTTGCGAGCCTCCTCGGTGCCCTTCTGGATGGCGAGGGGCACCTCCTTGGCCTTGCCGTAGCCGAGGCCGACCCGGCCGGCGCCGTCGCCGATCACCACGAGGGCGGTGAAGGAGAACCGACGGCCGCCCTTGACCACCTTGGCCACGCGGTTGATGTTGATGACGCGCGACTCACGGAGCTGGACGTCGTTGTTGTTGTTCAGGGCCATCAGAACTCCAGTCCGCCCTTGCGGGCGGCATCGGCCAGCGCCGCGATGCGGCCGTGGTACAGGTTGCCGCCGCGATCGAACACGACGGTGGTGACGCCCGCAGCTGCGGCGCGGCTGGCGAGCAGCTCCCCGACCTTCTCGGCTGCGTCGACGTTGCCGCCAGGGCCGCCGAAGGACGGCTCGGTGGTGGAGGCGGCGGCCAGGGTGTGGCCGGCGCGGTCGTCGATGATCTGGGCGGTGATGTGCTTGTTCGAGCGGAACACGGCCAAGCGGGGACGCTCGGCAGTGCCCTTCACCTTCTTGCGGACACGACGGTGCCGCCGGATCCGGGCTTCTCGGTTCTTCTTCGCAGAATCAGACATGTTGCTTTCCCTTTGGGGGGTCCACAGGGGGCGGAGCCCCCCGTGTGACTACTTCCCGGACTTGCCGGCCTTGCGGACGACGTGCTCGCCGAGGTACCGGACGCCCTTGCCCTTGTAGGGCTCGGGCTTGCGCAGCTTGCGGATGTCGGCCGCGACCTGGCCCACGAGCTCCTTGTCGGAGCCCTTGACCGAGATGCGGTTGGGGGCGGGCACCTCGAAGGTGACCCCCGCGGGGGCGTTGACCACCACCGGGTGGCTGAAGCCGAGGGCGAGGTCGAGCGCGTCGGCGCCCTTGGCGGTGGCCCGGTAGCCCACGCCGATGATCTCCAGCTCCTTGGTGAAGCCGTCGGTCACGCCGACGACCATGTTGTTGACCAGCGAGCGGACCAGGCCGTGCATGGCACGGGTCTGGCGCTCGTCGTCGGGGCGCTCCACGAGGAGCTCGCCACCGTCCTGGCGCACCGTGATGGTGCCGGGGAGGTCGCGCTCGAGGGTTCCCTTGGGGCCCTTGACGGTGACGTGGCGGTCCGAGACCGTCACGTCGACGCCGCTGGGCACGGGGATGGGGGCTTTGCCGATTCGGGACATTGGTGCGCTCCTACCAGACGAAGCACAGGACTTCGCCGCCCACGTTGCGCTTGCGCGCCTCGCGGTCGGTCATGAGGCCCTGGCTGGTCGAGACGACGGCGACACCCAGCCCACCGAGGACGCGGGGGACCTCGTTGGCGGCCGAGTAGACCCGGAGTCCGGGCTTGGACACCCGGCGGAGGCCGGAGATGGTCCGGGCCCGCTCGGGGGAGTACTTCATGGTCACCGTGAGGGAGCTCCCGGGACGGTCACCGTTGTCGGCGACGCTGAAGTCCTCGATGTAGCCCTCCTTCTTCAGGATGGCCGCGAGGGCCTCCTTCTTCTTGGAGGAGGGCATGCGGACCTCGTCGTGCATGGCGACGTTGGCGTTGCGGATGCGGGTCAGCATGTCGGCGATGGGATCGGTCATGGTCATGGGTTCACCAACTCGCCTTGGTCACGCCGGGGATCTCGCCTGCGTGGACCATGTCCCGGAGGCAGATGCGGCAGAGGTTGAACTTGCGGTACACCGAGTGCGGACGCCCGCACTTCTGGCAGCGCGTGTAGCCCCGGACCTTGAACTTGGGCTTCTTGTTGGCCTTGTTGATCAGAGCCTTCTTGGCCATTAGGACTGTCCCTCACGCTTGAACGGGAAGCCGAAGGCATCGAGCAGGGCCTTGCCCTCGGCGTTGGTACGGGCGGTCGTGACGATGGTGATGTCCATGCCACGCGTGCGGTCGATCTTGTCGTAGTCGATCTCCGGGAAGATCAGCTGCTCGGTGACGCCGAAGGTGTAGTTCCCCCGACCGTCGAAGCTGTGCGCTGGCAGGCCGCGGAAGTCACGGATGCGGGGGATCGCCAGCGCGATCAGCCGGTCGAGGAACTCCCACATGCGATCGTTGCGCAGCGTCACCTTGGCGCCGATGGCGTTGCCCTCACGGAGCTTGAAGGTGGCGATCGACTTGCGTGCCTTGGTGATCAGCGGCTTCTGGCCGGTGATCAACGTGAGGTCGGTGACGGCGTGCTCGAGCAGGGAGGCCTGGGCCACGGCGTCGCCGACGCCCATGTTGACCACGATCTTCTCGAGGCGGGGGACCTCCATGATGTTCCCCAGGCCGAGCGACTCCTTGAGCTGGTCGCGGATCTCGGCGTTGTACTTGGCCTTCAGGCGGGGCACCTGAGGGGCGGTGGCGGTGTCGGTCACTTGATCTCCTCGCCCGTGCGCTTGCACACGCGCACCTTCTTGCCGTCGACGACCTTGTAGCCCACGCGGGTCGGCTTGCCGTCACCGGGGCTGATCACGGCCACGTTGCTGACCGGGATCGGCTTGTCGATCTCCTTGATGCCGCCCGACTCGGTGGCCGAACGGGACTTCTGGTGGCGCTTGGCGGTGTTGACGCCCTTCACCACGACCTTGCCGTCGGCCGGCAGGGCCCGCTCGACGACGCCTTCCTTGCCCTTGTCCTTGCCGGACAGGACCAGGACCCGGTCGCCCTTCTTGATCTTCAGCCCTGACATCACAACACCTCCGGTGCCAGCGAGACGATGCGCATGAACTTCTTGTCGCGTAGCTCGCGACCCACGGGGCCGAAGATGCGGGTGCCGCGGGGCTGCTGCTGGTCGTTGATCAGCACGGCTGCGTTCTCGTCGAAGCGGATGTAGGACCCGTCCGGGCGCCGCTTCTCCTTCTTGGTGCGCACGACGACGCACTTGACGACGTCGCCCTTCTTCACACCGGCGCCGGGGATGGCGTCCTTGACGGTGGCCACGAAGATGTCACCGATCGACGCGTAGCGTCGGCGGGAGCCACCGAGCACCTTGATGCACAGCACCTCCTTGGCGCCGCTGTTGTCTGCGACCCGAAGTCGTGATTCCTGCTGGATCATGCGATCACTTCGCCCTTTCCAGGATCTCCAGGATGCGCCAGCGCTTCAGCTTGGACAGCGGGCGGGTCTCGCCCACCTTCACCCGGTCACCCACGTTGAGGGTGTTGTCCTCGTCGTGGACGTACAGGCGCGTGGTGCGGGCCATGGTCTTGCGGTACCGCGGGTGCGGTTTGCGGGTGGCCACCGTGACGACCGCGGTCTTGTCCATGGCGTTGGACGTGACCAGGCCCTCACGGACCTTGCGGGCGTTCTCACGCGGCTCGGTGGTGGTCGTTTCGTCGGCCATCAGGCCTTCTCCTCCTGGGCGAGGGCCTCGGCGGCCTCGATCTCGCGGGCCCGCAGCTCGGTCTCGTAGCGGGCGATCTCCTTGCGGGCCTTCTTGAGGCCGGCGGTGTTCTCCAGGGTGCCCGTGGCGTTCTGGACCCGCAGCTTGAAGAGGCGGTCCTTCTCCTCGGCGAGGCGCTCCACGATCGAAGCGGTGTCGAGGTCGGAAGCGGTGGTGGTGGTCTTCGCCATCAGAAGCCCTCCTGCCGCGTCACGAACTTGGCCTTGATCGGCAGCTTCTGGATGGCCCGCTCGATCGCCTCCCGGGCGATGACCGGGTCGGCGTAGGTGAGCTCGAAGAGCACCCGGCCCGGCTTCACGACGGCGACCCAGCGCTCCGGGTTGCCCTTGCCCGAGCCCATGCGGGTCTCGGCGGGCTTCTCGGTGATGGGCTTGTCGGGGAAGACGTTGATCCAGACCTTGCCGCCGCGCTTGATGTGGCGGGTCATGGCGATACGGGCGGCCTCGATCTGGCGGGCCGAGACCCAACCCGGCTCGAGGGCCTGGATCCCGTAGTCGCCCTGGGTGACGCGGGTTCCGCCCTTGGCGGCTCCCGTGAGGCGTCCGCGGTGCTGCTTGCGGTGCTTGACCTTGCGTGGCATCAACATGTTCAGTCACCATCCCCGGGGCGGAAGTGAGGGGTCTCGTGGTGGTCGCGCACCGAGCGCTCGATGGCTTCCTCTTCCTCGAGGAGCTTCTCGATCTCGGGATCGGCCTCCTGGAGGAGGGGCTTGGCCTCGTCGACGGCGTCGGTGGCCACGGTGGCCGGGTCGACCGGCGTGGCCTCGCTGCGGCGTCGCGACGACGACACGACCTTGGCGGGCACGTTGTCGCCGGAGGTCTCCCCGACGGCCATGGCCGCCTCACGGGAGATCTTGTCCTCGACGCTGGCCTTGTAGGGCAGGATGTCGCCCTTGTAGATCCAGACCTTCACACCGATGCGGCCGGCGGTGGTCTT
>CAZIVZ010000079.1:0-10435 GCA_964542495.1 uncultured Aquihabitans sp. | reverse complement strand
GCTCGGCCACCAGCACCGCGCCGGGCACCAGCAGGTTGCGCTGGCTGTGCACCGCCCCCTTGGGGTGGCCGGTGGTCCCGCTCGTGTAGGCGATGCCGGCGGGTGCGAGCGGATCGGGGTCGGGGCCGGTCCACGGGCCACCGGGCGCGGCCTCCACCGCGGCGCGCCACGAGGCCAGGTCGACGACACGGACCCCCACGTCGCCCACCTCGTCGTCGGTCAGCAGGAGCGTGGCCCCGCAGTCGGCCAGGAGGTAGCGCTTCTCGGGCGGGGCCAGCGCCCGGTTCACCCCCACCCACACGGCGCCGAGGCGCATGGCCCCGTGAAACGCCACCACCACGTCGGCCTCGTTGGGCAGCGACACCCCGACCCGGTCGCCCGGTGCCACCCCGAGGGCCCGGAGGGCGAAGGCGGCGCGGTGGGCGAGGCCGTCGAGCTCGGCGTAGCTGAGGCGGCGCGACCGGGTGACCAGCGCCTCGTGGTCGGGGTCGGTGGCGAGGGCGCGCTCGAGCACCCGTGCCACCGAGGTCGGCAGTTCCCCCATGGACGGGGACGGTACCCAACCAACGCGACTAACGTCGGCGTCAGGTTTGCTCGGGAGCGCGTGCATGGACTTCGATCTGGGTGGTGAGGCGACCGCGCTGCGGGCCCGCCTGCGCTCGCTGATCGAGGAGCACCTCCCCGGGGGGTTCCTCGGCGCGTTCACCGACGACCCGGCCGACCTCGAGGTCACCCAGGCGTTCTGCCGCCTGCTCGCCGCCGAGGGCCTCCTCACCTTGTCGTGGCCGGTCGAGTACGGCGGTGGGGGCGGCTCGCGCTGGGACCAGACCGTGGTGCGCGAGGAGATGTGGGCGCACCACGAGCCGCGGGGTGCCCAGTACATGGGCCTCAACTGGGTGGGGCCGGCGATCATGGCCTACGGAACCGCCGAGCAGAAGGCCCGGCACCTGCCGCCCATAGCGGCCGGCGACGTGATCTGGTGCCAGGGCTTCAGCGAGCCCGAGGCCGGCTCGGACCTGGCCGCGCTGCGCACCCGTGCCGAGCCCGACGGACCTGGCTGGCGCATCACCGGCCAGAAGATCTGGACCTCCTACGCCGGCATGGCGCAGTGGTGCATCATCGCCGCCCGGGTGGGGACCGGGGCCCGCCACGAGGGCATCACCATGTTCCTGGTGCCGATGGACGCGCCCGGGATCGAGGTGCGCCCCATCCGCTCCATGCTCGGCCCGCACCACCTGAACGAGGTCTTCTTCGACGACGTGGCGGCCGGGCCCGACGCCGTGCTCGGCGAGATCGGCGGCGGGTGGGCGGTCATCAAGACCGCGCTCGCCCACGAACGGGTGGGCATCGCCCGCTACGCCCGTTGCGAACGGCTGCTCGCCGCGCTCGGCGCCGAGCTGGCCCCGCACTGGGGCGACCTGCCCGATTCGCTCCGCGTGGCCTGGGCGCGCGCGCTGGTGCAGGTGCGGGTGGCCCGGCTGCTCGCCTACCGCACCGTGCACGCCCAGGAGAGCGGCGGCGTGCCCGACGTGATCGCGTCGGCGGCGCGCATCGCCGTGACCCAGTGCGACCAGGCGGTGGCCGAGGTCCTGTTCTCCGCCGCCGACCACCGCAGCCTCGAGGCCGGCCCTGGAGCGCCGCTCGACGGCGCCGTCGAGGACCACTGGCGCTACGCCCAGGCCGCCACCGTCGCCAGTGGGACCATCGAGGTCCAGCGGATGATCGTGGCCAAGGCCCTCCTGCGCGGGGAGCCGGTGTGAACCCGGTGCTGCCCGACGAGGCCGTCGAGCTGGCCGAGGCGGCCACCAAGGCGTTCGCGAGCCTCGGTGGCGTGGACCTGGCCCGACGGGCCGAGGCGGACCCGTCGCTGCGCCGGACCGAGGTGATGCCGGTGCTGGCCGAGCTCGGCATCGGCGACCTCGACCCTCGTGCCGATCCCATCTCGCTCGCCGCCGCCGCCGCGCTGTGCGAGGCCGCCGGGCGCGTGGCCCTGCCTCACCCGCTCGCCGCCGCGCTGGTGCGCGATGGAGACGGACGGCCCACCGCCGCCGTCCCCGCCACGCTGGCCCGGGTGGACCACGCCGACCTGTTCGACGGGTGGCGGGTCGGGACGCTCGACGGCACGGCGGGCGGCACCGCCCACCGCGGCGGCGACCGGCTCGGCACGAGGCTCGGCCCGTTCGTGGGCGACCTGGTGGTGGACGGCGGCGACCCCCCGCCCCTGGCCGACCTGCTCCTGCACCAAGCGCTGGTGGCGTGGACCGTGCTCGGCACCGTCGACCGCGCCGTGGCGCTCGCCGTGGAGCACGTCAACGGTCGCGTCCAGTTCGGCAAGCCCATCGCCGCGTTCCAGGCGGTGCAGTTCCAGCTGGCCGACGCCGCGGTGGCCGTGGCCGGGCTCCGGGAGCTGGCCGGGTTCACGCTGTGGCGCCTCGGCGACGACCGCGGTGGGGCTCGCGCCGACGTGCTCGCCCTGCGGCTGCATGCCCTGGAGGTGGCCCGCACGGTGCTGCGGACCTGCCAGCAGCTCCACGGCGCGGCGGGGGTGTGCGACGAGTACGACGTGTCGGTCCTCACCCGCATGGTCCAGCCCGCGCTGCGGTTGCCCGCCGGCGTCGACCGCACCGCCACCGACCTGGCCGAGGCCATCGCGGCCGACGGCTTCGACGGGCTGTTCGCCCACGGCCAGTTCGCGCACGGCGGTGCGGCGTGAGCACCTCGGCCTCCGGCGGGCCGACGTTCGAGGGCCCGAGCCTCGACACCGTCGACGGCGTGGGCGCACTCACCCTCGGCGGGTTCCTCGACGAGGTGGTGGAGCGCTTCGGTCCGAACGAGGCCCTCGTGTTCGACGACCCGCGGCGAGGCGGCGTGACCGTGCGCTGGAGCTACGACGACCTCGGACGGGAGGCCCACCGGATGGGACGGGCGCTGGTGGCGGCCGGTGTCCAGCCGGGGGAGACGGTGGCGATGGTGATGTCCAACCGTCCCGAGGCGCTGGCCACCCTGTTCGGCGCCGCCCTCGCCGGGGCGGTCGTGGCCCCCCTGTCCACCTTCTCTCCCCGCCCCGAGCTGGCCCACCTGCTGCGCACCTGCGACGCCACCGTGGTGCTGGCCCAGCAGCGCATGGCTGCCCGCCACTTCGGCGACGACGTCTACGCGCTGTGGCCGGACCTGCCCGCCCTCCGCCGGGTCGCCGTGCTGGGCGAGGCGTCCTGGGACGCGCTGCTCGCCGGCGGTGACGCGCTCGATGAGGCCGACCTCGGGGCACGCGCGGCCGAGGTGGCGCCCGATCACCCGGCCCTGGTGATCTTCAGCTCCGGCACCACCAGCGAGCCCAAGGGGATCCTCCACGGCCACCGGTCGCCGACCCTCCAGTTCTGGTTGCAGGCCGCGCTGTTCGGGCGCAGCGCCACCACCCGCATGTACACCCCGCTGCCGATCTTCTGGACCGCGGGGCTCAACACCGCGATGGGCTCCACCCTCGCCGCCGGCGGGTGCTGGGTGGCTCAAGAGGGGTTCCACGCCGGCGAGGCGCTGGCCCTGCTCCAGCGGGAGCGCGTCACGGAGCCCTACACGCTGCCGCACCAGACCGCGTCCCTGGCCGAGCACCCGGACTGGGAGCGCACCGACCTGTCGGCCATCCGCTGCGCCTTCGGGAAGGGTGCCTACGCCCGCCACCCATCGGTGACCCCGGACCCCGGCTGGATCATGCCGGTGGGCTACGGCCTCTCCGAGACGTGCTCGTTCGTGTCCGGCTACCGCAGCGACGAACCGCGCCAGCAGATGAAGGTCGGGGCCGGCCCCCTGCTCCCCGGCGCCCGGTTGCGCGTGGTCGACCCCGACACCGGCCGGACGCTCGGCGTGGACGAGGCCGGCGAGCTAGCCGTGGCCGGCCCCACGCTCATGCATCGGTACCTGGGGCGCTCCGCCGCGGACTGCTTCGACGCGGACGGGTTCTTCCACACCGGCGATGCCGGCCACGTCGACGCCGACGGGATCGTCCACTACACGGGTCGCCGTACCGAGATGATCAAGACCGGCGGCGCCAACGTGTCGCCCGCCGAGCTCGAGGTGGCCCTGCGGGCCTGCCCGCCGGTGAAGCTCAGCCGGATCGTGGGCGTCCCCGACGAACGACTCGACCAGCTCGTGGTGGCGTGCGTCGTCTGCCGCGACGGTGCCAGGGCCACGGAGGCCGAGATCCAGGCGTTCCTGCGCGAGCGGGTGGCCGCCTACAAGGTCCCCAAGAGGGTCCTGTTCCTCGCCGCCGACGAGGTGCCCATGACCGCGAGCGGCACCAAGGTGCGCGACGACGCCCTGCTCGCCCTGGTGCACGAGCGCCTCGACCGCCCCACCCTCTCGACCACCTGACACAGGAGCCCGATGAGCGACGAGACCGAGCTGGACGTCAGCGACCTGGACCGGTACATGGGCGTGCCCATGGAACCGGGGCTGCTGAAGGAGCCGGTGGCCACCAACGACATCCGCCGGTGGGTGCAGGCCATGCACTTCCCGAACCCGCTGCACTACGACGAGCACTGGGCGGCCACCGGCCGCTTCGGCGAGATCGTCGCCCCGCAGTCGTTCACCGTGGCGTGCGACACCAGCCACGGCTGCTCGCCCGCCCAGGTCGGCAAGATCCCCGAGTCGCACCTCATCTTCGGCGGCGACGACTGGTGGTTCTTCGGGCCCCGGATCTGGCCGGGCGACCACCTGATCTGCCACCGGATGCCCTACGACTTCCGGGTCACCGAGACCCGCTTCGCCGGCCCCACCTGCTTCCAGCGGGGCGACACGCTGTACGTGAACCAGCGCGGCGAGCGGGTGGCGCTCCAGCGATCCACCGCCATCCGCTACCGGCCCCGCAAGGCCAAGGAGAAGAGGCTGTTCTCCGAGCCGGGTGAGCCCACGTGGACCGACGAGCAGCTCGCCGACCTCGAGGAGCGCAAGCTGGCCTTCATCGACCAGATCCAGGCTCTCGGCCACGACCCGCGGCCCTACGGGTCGGTGGCCGTGGGCGACCGGCTGGCCGAGCACGTGCTCGGCCCGCACAGCCTGGCCAGCTTCGCCACCGAGTGGCGGGCGTACCCGATGACCACGTGGGGGGCCACCCGCAAGGGCCCCACGTCCCTGACGGCCGAGGAGCTCGGCTACACCAAGGAGATGGCGGGCGCCGAGGGCGATCGGAGCGTGGAGCGGGTCAACCCCGAGCTCACCGACGGCGCCTACTACGGCCCCTCGCGGGGCCACCTCCAGCCCCGGTGGGCCGAGCACATCGGCATGCCGCGGGGCTACGGGTACGGCGCGTCGATGGGCGCCTGGGTGCTCGACTACGTGGCCGCCTGGGCGGGCGAGTGGGGCATGGTCGCCAGCTCCCGCTCCCAGTACCGCAACCCGACCCTCACCGGCGACGCCACCATCTTGAACGGCGAGGTGGTGGCCACCCGGGTGGACCGAAGGGGGCGCCACCTGGTCGACGTCGACGTCGACGTCCGCACCCAGGACGACGCGGTGCTGGCCAAGGCAACGGTCGAGGTGCTGCTCCCGAGCGAGGAGCAGATCGCGAGCGGCGCCGTCCGCGACGGCCAGGAGCGCGGGTCGGTGCGATGACCGACGTGACCTCTCCCACCACCACGCCGGATGCGGTGCTGGCCACAGCCAAGAAGATGCTGGAGGACGGCCTCGTGGAGGGCACGTCGGGCAACATCTCCGGCCGCCTCGAGGGCGGGCTGGTGTGCCTCACGCCGTCGTCGGTGGCCTACGACACGATGACCCTCGACGACCTGGTGGTCGTCGACCTCGAGGGCACCCAGGTGGAGGGCCACCGGTCGCCCACCACCGAGAAGGACCTCCACCTGTCGACGTTGCGGGCCTACCCCGAGCTCGGCGCGGTGATCCACACCCACGCCGTCTACGCCACGATGTTCGCCCTGGCCCACGAGCCGGTGCCGGCGGTGATCGAGGAGGTCGTGGTCTACGTGGGCGGCGACGTGCCGTGCTGCGACTACCGGGGCACCGGCTCGAAGGAGCTGGGCGACGAGGTGGCCGCCCGTCTCGCCGGCCGGGGTGCCGCGCTGCTCGCCAACCACGGCCTGGTCACCTGCGCGGCCACCCCCGAGAAGGCACTGCACAACGCCGCGCTGGTGGAGCGCACCGCCAAGATCGTGTGGGGCGCCCGCGCCATGGGCGCCACCATCCACCCGCTGCCGGACAAGGTGAACTCCGACATGGCCGGCGTCTACCGCTTCATCCGCGAGAACCCCTGACCACCGGTGCGGGCGTCACCGCTCCGCTGGGAGGTGGTACGCCAGCTCGTGTCGGGGTTGGTAGAGCTGGATCGGGTCGGCGCCGGGGACGTCGAGCATCGTCACCAGGCCGTAGCCCGCGTCGGTGATCTCGCCGCCGAAGGTGGCACCCTTGGCCCGCAGCTCCGCCACGGTGGCCTCGAGGTCGTCGCACATGAGGGCGATGGTGTGCTGCCGGGGCGAGCGGTGCTCCTTGCCCTCCCACACGGAGTGGGTGGGGTGGACGCCCGTCTCGCTCGGCCCGCTGCCGAAGATCAGCCAGCCCGGCTCGCTGCCGGCGTCCTCGACGTAGGGCCACCCGAGGACGTCGCGCAGGAACGCTCGGGTGGCGGGGGCGTCGTCGGAGTAGATGAGGAGGTGGACCGCGGTGATCATCTCGGCAACCTACCCAGGTGCTCGGGCCCCGGGGTGAGGCGCAGGTGTAACCGCGGGCGCTCACCATGGGATCGACCCCGATGGTCGGGGTCGATCGAGGGAGGATCTCATGTACCTGTTCGTTCGCACGCGCACCTGCGCACCAGCCCGGTTGGCCGACGCCACCGCCTTCGCCGTCGATGTGGCCGCCCACGTGTCGGGGGTCACGGGCCTCGAGGTCGCCCCCTGGCAGGTGGAGTACGGGGCGCCGCTCACCACCTTCAGCTGGACCACCACGGTGGAGTCGCACGCCGAGATGGGCCGAGCCAAGACCAAGCTCCTGGCCGACCCCGGCTACCTCGAGATGGTGGCCGCGTCTCGAACCAGCCTCGCGCCGGATCACCGGGCTCCAGCTCGGCCAGGACATCGGTGGCCACCTCGAGGCAGGTCCCGTAGTCGCGCGCGGCCCGGGCCAGGAGCAGCTCGGTGGCGCAGGCGGCGAGCCAGGCCATCGGCTGCAGCTCCGAGCGCCGGCCCGCCAGCGACCGGACGGTCTCCATCCTGGACCGGAGGGCACCGACCTCGCCGCGGTACGCCACGGAGCTGAAGAGGTACGCGGCCTGATCGAGGCGGTGCTCGTCGAGGGCGCGGGTGGCGGCGGCCAGGCGGGTGGCGTCCTCGATCATCATGGCCGGGTCGGGTGCGCACAGGTACGTGTTCACCAGCGTGGTCCAGTCGTCCACCGCCTCGCTCGACGGCAGGAGGGCCTCCTCGAGCGCGAGCCGGTCGGGATGGGCGTCCCCGGCGTGCGCCGACTGCTCGCGCCCGTACTCCCGCAGCGTCTCGAGGAAGGTGTACCCGAGCCGCTCGCCTCCCGCGGGCACGTCAACCAGCAGCGACCTGGCGCAGAGGGACTCGAGCAGCGCCGCCGCCTCCCCGTGGGGTCGGGCCAGGGCCCGGGCTGCGGTCGACGGGGAGAACGGGCCGGCGCAGGTGGCGAGGATGCGAAGCGCCCGCTGCTCCTCCGGATCGAGGAGCCGATAGGACCACTCGATGGTGGCCGCCAGGGTCTGCTGGCGGAGGGGCACCCGACGCTGCGTGGTGGCCAGGAGGGCGAAGCGATCGTCGAGGTGATCGAGGATGGTCGACGGCGGGAACGCCGCCACCTGGGCCGCCGCCAGCTCGATGGCGAGCGGCATCCCGTCGAGGCGGCGCGTGATCTCCGCGACCGTCACCCGGTCGGCGTCATCGGGCAGCGCGGTGTCGCTGATGGCCATGGCCCGGTCGACGAAGAGGCGCACCGCGGCCGAGCTCGGGCCGTCGACGTCGAGCGAGGGCACGATGAAGCGCCGCTCGCCGAGGAGGTCCAGAGGCTGGCGCGACGTCGCGAGCACCCGGGCGTGACCTGCGCTGACGAGGACGTCGTCGATCACCTCGGCGGCGGGTTCGGCGACGTGCTCGCAGTTGTCGACCACGAGGAGGGCGGTCCGCTCGGCGAGGAGCTCACCGATCGCGTCGGCCTCGGGCTGGCCCGCCCTCGCGCCCGCCTTCATCGAGCGCAGGAGCTCCGACGCCACACCGGACCCGGTGTCGGCCCGGGTGAGGTCGGCGAAGAACACGCCGCCGGGGAAGCCGCCCAGCGCCTGGCCGGCGACCTCGATGGCCAGGCGCGTCTTCCCGACCCCGCCCGGGCCCAGCAGGGTGACGAGGCGGTGCTCGTCCAACAGGGCTCTGACCCGCGCCACCAGCTCGTCCCGGCCGATCAGCGAGGTCCGCTGGGCGGGGAGCGTGGTGCGGTATGAGCCGATCGAGCGCAAGGGCGGGAAGCGGGCCGGGCCCC
Organism: uncultured Aquihabitans sp.; assembly: GCA_964542495.1. Lineage (GTDB taxonomy): Bacteria > Actinomycetota > Acidimicrobiia > Acidimicrobiales > Iamiaceae > Aquihabitans. Next base: position 1,939 of record CAZIVZ010000079.1, on the reverse strand, counting down.
CGGGCACGTCCACCTGGAAGAGCCGCCGTCGGCCCTCGACGTCGCGGAGCTGGTGCTCGCCGAGGTCGGTCAACCGCACGTCGAGCATCGAGGCGACGATCTCCGAGACGAGGAGCTGCCCGGCGTGGCCGAGGTCGGCGATCCGGAGCCCTTGGTCCACCGTCGGCCCGAACCACCGATCGGCTCGCCGCGCCGCCGGCCCGTAGTGGACGCCCATCCGGAGCCCGTGCTCCTCGGGGACCCCGGTGGCCGACGCCAGGGCCCGTCCCGCGTCGAGCGCGGCTCGGACGGCGTCGGCCGCCGTGTCGAACATCGCCGCCGTCGCGCCGGGCCCGGTCAGGATCGCCACACCGTGGTTCGCCTCGATGGCGCGGGCCAACTCGGTGCAGGTGCCCCCATCGGTGCCCCCATCGGTGCCGGTGAAGAGGAAGGCGCGGGGCGCCTCGGGCGTGATCGCGTCGGCGGGCGAGGCACCGGCGGTCCCGACGGCGATCTGGCGCTCGATCGAGCGGGTGGCCTCCGACGGCTCGGTGCCGGTGTGCTCGACCAGGTGGCGCCGGAGGCCCTGGTACACGCGTAGCGCCTCCGTCGATCGCCCGCCCGCCGACAGGGCCTGCATCAGCAGGGCGACCGGTCGCTCCCGCAGCGGGTGGCGGGCGATGTGCGAGGTGAGGTCGGCGATCGCCTCCTCGGCCTGCCCCTCCTCCACCATCGCCTCGGCCCGGAGCTCGATCGCGGTCGCCCGAAGCTCGTCGAGGCGCGCCACCGCCGGGAGGGCCCACGGCTCGTGCCGGAACTCCTCGACCGCCTCCCCACGCCAGAGGGCGATGGCCCGCTCCAGGGGCTCGACCGCCGTCGACGGGGGCGCCCTCCGGCCTTCGGCGAGCAGCTGCTCGAACTCGGCCACGTCGGTGGTGGCGACCAGGGCGTAGCCCGGGGGTGTCGTGTGGACGTGGTCGGCCCCGAGGCTGGCGCGAAGCCGGCTGACGGTGGTGCGCAGCGATCCGGGTGAGCACTCGAGGATCTCGCACAGGCGCTCGGCCGACACCACGCGCCCGCCCTCGAGGGCGAGGATGCTCACGAGCCGCCGCTGCGCCGCGCTGGCGAGGGCGAGCGCGCTCATGCCGGCGTGGTTGGCCGCCAGCGGCCCGAGAAGCCCGATGTGCAGTCCGTCTGTCAAGGTCCCCACCCACCCCAGGTGCCCCCAGACACCGGTTCGACACTACGTCGGCGAGAGCACGGAGCGCCGGGCTGCGCGATGATCTCCAGCGGGTCCCAGCGCGGGCGGGACCTGGGCGAGGGAGGGCGGCCATGGCCGACGAAGGCGGTGCAGGTGCTGATGGCACCGACGCGGTGCGCGTGGTGGAGGCGTTCAACGAGGTGTGGGGCGCCCACGACCTCGACGGTTGCCTGGCGATGCTCACGGAGGGGTGCGTGTTCGACGCCACCGGTCCGGCGCCCGACGGGGTGGTGAGCGTCGGGCGCGATCAGATCCGCGCGGCCTGGCAGCCGATCTTCGACGACCCGGCGGCCACCTTCGACGTGGAGGAGATCGTCGGGCTGGGCAACTGGGTGGTGCAGCGGTGGCGGTACTCCTGGGGCACCGGCCACGTGCGCGGCATCGACCTGTTCGCCGTGGTCGGCGACAAGATCAACGAGAAGCGGTCCTACGTGAAGGGCTGAGCCCGGCGTGGCGCTACTCGCTGCTCAGCCGAGGTCCAGCAGGTTGCGGATGTCGGACTCGGTCAGGGCGCCGGAGAGGGCTCCATCGGCGTCCATCACGCTGTTGAACAGATCGGCCTTGCGGCCCTTGAGCTCCATGACCTTCTCCTCGATGGTGCCGGTGGACACGTAGCGGTACACCATCACCGGGTTCTGCTGGCCCATGCGGTGGGCCCGGTCGACGGCCTGGGTCTCGGTGGCGGGGTTCCACCACGGG
>CAZIVZ010000078.1:0-10537 GCA_964542495.1 uncultured Aquihabitans sp. | reverse complement strand
TCGACGTGCGCTCGCTGTACGCCGTGGGTCTGCGTTGGCTCGGCGGGCCGGTGAACGAGGTGCTGGTACGCAGCTACGACACCTACGGACTGCTCCGTTGAGCAGCCGGCGATGGACAACCCGGCCGCGCTGACCCATCATCTGTGAACATTGTTCACATCCAGGGGGCACAGGCGATGGGCGCAGCACGGCAGCGACGGATCACACGGACGGTCCTGGTGGCCGCGGCCGCAGCGTGCGCGGTGGCCTCGCTGGCGGCGTGCGAACCGACCTACACCGTGAAGGACACCGAGGTGAGCCTGGCCGTGCCCTGCGGCGGCACCACCAACGTCGACGCCCGGTGGGCCTTCCCCGAGGGCGTGACCCCCACGGGGATGGTCTGGCTCCAGCACGGCTTCGCCCGGTCGAACGACAACATGGCCGACCTCATGCGCCGCTACGCCGCCCGCGGCTACGTGGTGGTCAACCCGTCGTTCGGCGCGTTCGGCTCCTGCGCGATCAACGCCGCTGCCCTGCACGCGGCGCTGGCCTCGCTGATCGCCGGCTCGGCGTCGCCCACGTCCGCCCTCCAGGTGAGCGCCGACGCCGCCCGCAGCGCTCTGGGCCTGGCGCCGCTCACCCTGCCCACGAACATCGTCCTCTCGGGCCACTCCGCCGGCGCCGCCGCCATGACCGCGGTGGCCGGCGCGCTCGCCTCGAACCCGAACCCCGCGGTGTCGAGTCGGCTCAAGGGCATCGTGCTGCTCGATCCGGTGGAGAACGCCGACAACGCCATGGCCGCCAACCTGCCCAAGCTGAAGGCCCTCCCGGTGCTGACCATCTCGGGGGCCAACAGCTCCTGCAACGCCAACAGCAGCGGCACCAGCGTGTTGCTGCCGACCCGCACCGGCTTCGCCGGGGTGCGGCTCCCGTCTGGATGCCACTGCGACGCCGAGGCCGACACCACCGACGTGCTCTGCACCCTGGTGTGCGGCACGCCGCAGCAGAAGAACAAGGACGCCTTGCGCGACCTCGCCGTCGACTGGGCGCACGGCATGCTCAAGGGCACGCCGGTCGCCGCGGTGCTCCCAGGGGGCGCCACCTACGAGACGCTGCTCGCCGCCGGCACCATCACCACCCTCACGGGCACGGCACCGGGCTGACGCAGCGAACCGCGCGCTGGTCGCCGGTCGCGTACCGTTCTGCGCCATGCACATCCCCAACCCGCGCGGCACCCTGGCCGCAGCCGTGATCGCCCTGGCCCTGGTGGTCACTGCCTGCGGAGGCGACGACAGCTCCGACAAGGCGTCGACCGACACCGAGCAGACCACCGTGCCGCCGGCCAGCACCGAGCCCACCAAGCCCGGCGACCCGGACACCTCGGTCCCCACCGCCGAGGAGATCTGCACGAAGGTGTCCGCCGACGTGGTCAGCTCCTCCCTCGGCATCGAGGTCACCGGCGCGGTGCCGACCGATCCACTCGCCGACGTGGTCCCCACGTGCACCTACTCGTACACCGGCGCCAAGGGCAAGGCTGGCGTGGTCACGGTGGCGGCGCTGCGCCCCCTCGACATGGGCGGCCGGACCGGCACCGAGGGCTACAAGTCCCTGGTGGGCTCCATCGAGACGTTCTTCGAGGGCCAGGACTTCGAGACGACGCCGGTCGAGGCCGGCCGGCAGTCGGTGCGCTTCACCGGCGCGGACGCCCACGCAACCTTCTCCGACACCGGCAGGCACGTGCTCCAGATCGTGGTGCCCAAGGCCGACGCCGACCCCGACGAGGCCGACGCCCTGCTGGCGGCCGTGATCGGGGCCCTCGGCTGAGCCCACGTCGGCGCGCTCGGTAACCCCGATACCGTCGTCGCGTGCTCATCGAGATCTTCACGTCCATCATCCGCGACCTGCTGCACAGCACCGGCGGGTCGCTCGCGCGTGCCCAGGTCGTGGAGGAGGTGGCCACCGAGCTCGAGCAGACCGCGCTCGCCGAGGCACCACGCGGGCGCGTCGAGGAGCTCGTCGGCCAGGTGCTCGCCGGGGGGCCGCTCATCGCGGTGGGCGACGACGTGGTCGATCTCACGGTCGCAGCCGAACACGTGGGGTTCACCCACCGGATCGCCCAGGACGAGGTCGACCACGACCGGCTGGAGCTCGACGCCGACCTGCCGCTGATCGCCCGAATCGCCAGCGCCGACGGCGGTCTGCACCTGCCCGACGCCACCCCCCTTCGCCTGGTCGCCGATCGCGACCCCCACGGCGGGCGCGGCGGCTCCAGCCTGCTCACGCAGAAGCTCGAGGGCCCGGCCGGATGGCTCGGAGCGTTTCCGGCGGGCTCGATCGTGGTGGCGTCCACCGCTGAGGGCTTCCTGCACCTGCGCGCCCTCACCGACGAGGAGCCCGCTCCCACGCTCGAGGCCGGCGTCGAGCTCGGCGCCCGCCTGCGCGACGAGCTGCACGCGACCGCGGTGGCGGCCAGCGACGGCGCCCGCGCGCCGGTCGGCGTGGACATCCTCCAGGCGGCTGGGCTGGTGGCCGGATGGTTCGAGCCCGGCCCCGACCGGCCCCCGTTCGGCGAGCTGCTGGGACCGGCCGGGTTCGAGCGAAGCGGCGACCTCGCGGGCACGCCCGACCAGTGGGCGCCGTTCGCGGAGCTCGCCGACGCCATCGGGGTGCTGGCTCGCCACATCGACCACCTCGAGACGTCGGAGACCAGCGCACTCGCCGACGCGGTGGCCGCCTTCCGCACGTGGCGCGTCGATCGGTCCTCCACCCCCACCCGGTCGGTGCTGGCGCGGCTGCACCGCATGCCGGAGGCGGCGCTGTGCCTCGAGGAGGAGCTGGTGCGAGCCGATCCCAGCGGCACCGACCTCGTGGCGTACCTCGACTCCCTCGAGCGCCCCGGCGCTTCCGTGGCCGCCGTGGTCGACACCCTGCGGGCCCTCGCCGCCGACCTCACCGGCCGAAGCGAGGATGCCGAGGCCCTGCTCGACGACGCCCGCCGCTCGGCACCCGACTGGTTCCCGGCCACCGAGGCCCGGGCCCACCTCCACGAGGTGCGGGGCCAGACCCAGGAGGCACTGAACCTCCTCCAGAGCACCCGCGCGTCGACCGACGACGAGCTGCAGATCCTGCGCCTGCGCAACAAGCTCTCGAACCCCGCGACCGGCCGCAACGACCCGTGCCCGTGCGGGTCGGGACGCAAGTACAAGCAGTGCCACCTCGGCCGGACGCTGCTCCCGGCCGAGGTGCAGGTGTCGTGGCTGCTCGACAAGGCCCGGACCCACCTGCACCGCTTCGGCCCGTTCACCGTGACCGACCACCTCCCCATCCGCACCGATCGCCACGCCGACGCCGAGCTGATGGCCGACGACGTCGCCTTGTTCGCGCACGGGTGCCTGGAGCGGTTCCTCGACACCCGCCGCACGATGCTCCCCGCCGACGAGGTCGCCCTGTGCGAGGCGTGGCTCGCCGGCAACCGTCCCGGCCTCTACCGCGTGCTCGGCGGCGACTACGGCGACCGCACGTCCGACGGTCCCGACGGCGACACGGTGGTGCTGGCCGACCTGACCACCGGCGAGGCCTTCCAGGTCCAGGGCACGGCGCTGTTCGACCGCACCGGCCTGGCCGACGTGGTCTGGTGCCGCCTGCTCCCCGACGGCGATCGCTGGTGGACGAGCGGCTTCGCTCGCGCGGTCGAGCCCGACGAGATCGAGATCCTCGCGGCGGCCACCGCTGCCGACCCATCCGACCTGTACCGGGCCCTGCTCGACCTCCCGGTGAGCGTGCGCGTCGACGCGTCCGACGGCACGCCGAAGGTGGTCGCCATCGCGTCGTGGGCCGTGGGCACCGACCGCCCGGCCGTGGAGGCCGTGCTCGACGACGTGGCCGACCGCCGGTCAGACCACTGGTCGATGGCCGACGATCGCGGCATGGGCCTGCGGATCGTCCTGGTCGGTCCGATCGACCGAGAACTGCTGGATCCCGAGCTCGCCGACGGCCAGGAGGCGGTCGCTCTGAGCCAGTTGGCCCTGTTCGCGCGCACCGACTCGCTGCCGCGCCACGCCCGAGCGCTGGATCTGGTGCCCGGCTGGTTCCCCGATGCCGCGCTCACCTACGAATCGACCACGCCGCTCGCCCGCCATCGCTTCGAGCTTCGAGCCGACGAGATCCTGTCCGCGCTCTACCAGACCGGCTCGCTCGATGACGGCTACGACGCCTACGACGACCTCGACGACCTCGACGACCTCGACGGCGACTGAGGCGGACCGAACCTCACGCGCGAAACCGACCGGAACGCGGCTCCCACACACCACGTTCGCTGACTTGGGTGGTCAGGCGAAGTGCGCTCGCAGCCAAGCGCGCACGGCGGCGGTGGCGCGGACGTCGTCCTCGTTGTAGGCGAGCAGGCGCTCGCGAGCCGTCTCGGCGGCCCCGCCGGTTCCGGTGCCGACGGCGGCCGCGTGCCAGGCCATGCTCGCCGCGCCGTTGGGATCGTCGTCACGCCAGCGGAACCCGGCCAGGGTGGCCACCACCTTCAGCCCGGCCCCGGTGCCGGTGATGACCTGGCGGGTGAAGACCTCGTAGAGGTCCACCCACTCGGGGCCGACGAGCAGCTCCTCCACCTCGGCGGGCGCCTCGGTCCGGCCGAGCAGCTCGGCGGCGGCCGCCGCACCGCGTTGCAGGGCACGGGCTTCGGCACCCTGGTACCAGCAGTACACGGCCACCGTCTCCCCGGCGAGGGCGGCCGCGGCGCGACGGGCCTGGAGCCAGTCCCAGAAGGCCACGAACACCGCAGCGTCGTCGGCGCGGGTGGGGGTGGCCCAGCTCACGAAGGGGTGGTACCCGCCGTCCACCAAGGCGCCCCAGAGGTAGACGGTGCCGTCGACCGCGTTCTCCATGTCGATGTCGATCTCGACGTCGGCCCGGGGCACCACCAGGTCCTCCAGGCCGTGGCGCAGCTCCGCCACCGTGCCCCCGGTGACCACCTTGGCGCCGTGCACCGCGTCGGCCAGGCGGGTGGGCGGTCCTCCGGCGAGGGCCACCGCCACCGGGTCCAGCGCCACGAGGTCCGCGGCACCCACCACGCCGTGGTCGACCAGCACTGCCAGCTCCCTCACCGCGAGCGCCTCGTCGGCCACGACGCCGGGCACGAGGTCGGCCACAGGCGTGGCCGGTGCGACCAGCTCGGCCGCCTCCACCAGCGACGGCAGGTCTCCACCGAGGCCGTCTCGCACCAGGGCGGCCCGGTGGTCCACCCGGGCCAGCTCGGCTCGCGTGGTGATCCCCTGGCGGCGCAGGGCGTCCCACGCCTCGGCGGTGATGCCGGGCAGCAGGCTGGTGCTGTCGCCCGCGTGGAGCGCCGGGAGACAGTGGCCACGCCACGGGCAGGACTCGCACTCCTTCACCAGCACCGGCTCCACGATCGGTTGGCCGGCGGCGGCCGCGGCGATCACGTCGAGGCGCCGGGAGAACTCGAGGTCGTAGAGCCCGAGCGCCGTCTCCCCGACGGCCACGGAGCCGTCCCGGCGCTGGCGCACGACCGGCGCGTCGAGCCGGTGCCACACCACCTCGTGCTCGATGCCGATGAGGCCGCCGACGGCATCGGCCGACGAGCGCCCGGCCGCCTCCAGCAGGCGGTGGTGGTGGGCGAGGCGGAGCAGGTCGTCGGTGCGGCTGCGGGCGGTGCGCTCGAGATCTCCGGTCGCCCCCAGGTGGGCGAGCCGGGCCAGGGTGGACACCGATGCCGCCGGCGCGTCGTCCGTGGCCGCCCTGTCCTGGAGCGTGAGGTGCCGCCTCACGGCGATGGGGTGGTAGGCCCAGCGCCCGTCGGGCCGGCGCTCGGCCCGCACGAGCAGGTCCGGTCGGCCGGTGCGACGACCCACCGGATCGGTGGGGACCCAACCGCCGATGATCACCGGGACGCCCACGTTCATGGCGTGGAAGGTGAGGTCCTGCTGGTCCTCGGGATCGAGGTCGTGGTCGATGGTCACGGAGTCCAGGTGGAGGAGGCGGAGCTCGTCGGCCACCGCGGCCGTGAAGGCGCGGGCCTCGTCGGCGCGCAGCTGGGCACCCACCGGCAGCGGCAGCGGTTCGACGTCGTCGGGCGGGTACGCGTCGAACTGCACCCGCAGCGAGCAGCGCTCGGCGGTGAGGGCGCCCTGGGGCGCCACCCCCGAGACGTCACGCCGGGGGATGTACCGATCGAACGTGGTCGGCTCGATCGTGCCCTCGTCGCTCATGTCCACAGTCGTACCAGCCAGGGGTGACACCCACCGGTCCGTCGGCGGGGCATGGCCGACGGCGGGAGACGGGCGTACCGTGCACGGGGTGACCGACGTGTTGGTGGTGGTGGCGATCCTCGCCGTCGTGGCGGTGGTGGTGCTGCGGGTGCGCGCCGGCGCGGCCGGCGCCGAGCGCCGTCGAGACGCCAGGCGGCATCGCCGCTTCCGCTGACCGCGCGCCGGTAAGGTCGGGCGACGCCGGGGTGCGTTGGGCGGCCCCGCAGAGGAGGCCCGAAGTGACCAGTCCCGGAACCGCACCCCGCCTCGGGCCGGTGGGGAAGATCCGCAACCCGGCCGGGGTGTGGCTGCTGAGCCTCGTGACCCTCGGCGTGTACTTCCTCTACTGGTGGTACACGGTCAACAAGGAGGTGCAGGCGTTCGACGCCCGCATCGAGGTCAACCCGGCCATGGCCACGCTGGCCAACCTGGTGCCGATCTGCAACATCGTCACGATCTTCACCACGGGCACGCGCATCCGCCAGGCCCAGGAGACAGGCGGGGCCACGAACCGGTGCTCGGGGTGGCTCGGGCTGGTGCTCACCGTGGTCTTCTCACTGCACGTCGTCTACTACCAGTCGCAGCTCAACGACCTCTGGGTCCGCCACCAGCCCCAGCGCTGATCGCTCGCCGACTGCGGCGGTCCCCGTCCCTCAGAGGGTCTGCCGGCGACGCCGGGCCACCAACACCGACGTGGCGCCCAGCGCCACCAGCAGGCTGCCGGCGGCGACGAGCGGCACCGCGTCGGCCGACCCCGTGCGGGGCAGCGCCGTTCCCGCCCGACGGGAGGCCGACCCGGGGGAGACCGAGCCGGATGGCCCGTCGACGGGCGGGGTCGAGGTAGCGGTGGCGGGGACGGTCGAGCTGGCGATGGTGGTGGTGCTCGGATCGATCGTCGGCCTCGTCGCGGTCGTCGTGTCAGGGACCGGTGCGGTCGAGGACGTGGACGACGAGGGCACGCCCGAGGTGCAGGGGACGTCTGGCGAGTCGCCGCAGCCCTGGAGCTGGTAGGAGAACTCGGCCGAGGCGCGGTTGGCCGTGGCCGAGATGCCCACGGAGGCCGAGGCGACCACCTGGCCCGCCGAGGTGGGGCGGAACGTGACTGGCATCTCGCAGGATCCACCGGGTGGCAGCACGGCACCCCAGCACGCGCTGGGGTCGACCTCGAACGGCGGTTCCGGCGGTCGGGATGCTCCGCCGAGGTTGAGCGGACCGAAGGGCTGGGACGATGGGTTGTGCAACCGGAGCCCGATCGGGGCCGACGTGGTGCCCACCGCGACGGCACCGAAGTCGACCACGGTGGGCATGATCTGGATCGGGTTGGTGCCGATGCCGCCGAGGGTGATCCGGGTAGGGCTGCCGATCCGCACGGGAGCCGATCCGGTCTGCTCGAGCACGGAGACGTCGAGCCGAGCGACGCTCACGGTGTTGAAGAACGGGGTGAAGGTGTAGCTCAGGGCGCAGTGGTCCCCCGGCTGGAGCACCAGCCCGGTGCAGTGATCGTCCAGCTCGAACACCTCCGCCTGGGTCTCCGGAGGAGGGTCGGCGCCTTCGATGGCGATCGGCCCGATCGTCCGGCCGCTCGTGTTGGTGACCACCAGGTCCTTGGGCGGCGTCGTCTGACCCTGGTTGACCACGCCGAACAGGAGGAGCGCGGGCGCGATCTCGATCTCCGGCGGCACCGCTGCCGTCGCGCCCGTGCCGAAGGCCGCCACCAGCACGATCGAGCCCATCAGCAGGACGAACCGTCGCACCTGCGCCCCCTCAGACCTCGTCGAGCACCGCACGTGACTTGCCCGCACCCTTGGCACGGTAGAGCGCGCGATCGGCACGCGCCATGAGCGCAGCCGCGCCTTCACCGGGGCGGCCGATGGCCACGCCTGCGGTGGCGCCCGACCGCACGGTGCCGACGGTGAGCGTGACCTCCCCGGTGACCACGTGCACCAGGCGCTCGGCGGCGTCGATGGCGTGGGCCTCGTCGTCCACGGGTTCGAACAGGACGAGGAACTCGTCACCACCTATGCGAGCCACCTCGTCACCGGCTCGGACATGCCCCCGGAGGCGGTCCGCCACGCCGGCCAGCAGCTCGTCGCCGGCGGCGTGGCCGAAGCGATCGTTGACCTCCTTGAAGTCGTCGAGGTCCAAGAAGCAGACCGCCACCCGGTGGCCGTCGCGGTCGCTGCGGGCCAGGGCCGCGGTGAGGCGATCGACGAACAGCGTGCGGTTGGCCAGGCCGGTGAGGGCGTCGTGGGTGGCGCGGTGGGCCAGCAGCTCGGCGAGTTGCTGGCGCTCCGACACGTCGCGGGAGGTGATCACCACCCCGGCCACGTCGGGCTCGTCGAGGAGGTTGACCCCCATGCACTCCAGGTGCTTGACCTCTCCCCGCGCGTCGATCACCCGGACCACGAACGGCCCGGCGCGCCGCGTGCCGTCGATCAGGGCCCGCAGCTCGCGGACGGCCGCGTCGACGTCGTCGGGGTGGACGTAACCGGTGATCCCCGCCTCGGGTCGGTACCCCTCGGGGAAGCCCAGGAGGCGCTCGCTCGACGGCGAGGCGTAGAGCGGGGTGCCGTCACCCGCCACCACGGTGATGACGTCGTTGGCGTGCTCGAACAGCAGGTGGAACCGGCGCAGGTCGGACTCCAGCCGACGGCGCTCGGTCATGTCGACGGTCGCCACCACGAACAGGCGACGGTCGCCCTGGCGGATCGGGCAGGCGGTGGAGGAGATCCAGCGCACCGAACCGTCGGCGGTCACCAGGCGCTGGTCACGGCTGGGCGTGGTCCGGCCGGAGCGGTGCGCCTCCACGTAGTCCGACCGCGCCACCGGTGCGTCGTCGGGGTGGAGGAACTCGACCGATCGACGACCCACCAGCGCGGCCACGTCGACCCCGACCTGGGAGGAGAACGCCTCGTTGGCCTGCAGCAGCCGTCCCTCCTCGTCCAGCACCGCCAGGCCCACCGGCGCTGCCCGCCAGGTGGCGTCGAGCAGGTGCTCGGCAGTGGGATCGGGGACGCGTCCGACGTCCTCGGGCGGCACCTCCGCTGGCCTCACGTCGCCCTCCTCGCGCCCGCCGATGGACACGGACCGAGGCTAGCCAGCCGAGAACCGGTCGGGATCACGGTGGGACCGTGAGCGGCACGCCGTAGAGTGCCCACACCGGAGGGGAGTACCCCACCCACGCGACGTCGTCAGTTCGGCCTTCGGGCCCGGTGTCGCGGCCCCCACGGGGGCGGGGGAGACCTCCAGTTGCCCACCCTGCGACTGGAAGCGAGCTCCTCGTGCCCACCCCCTCCCCCGCCGTCTCGTACACGACCCACGAGCCCATCGGGCTCACCACGACCGAGGCTCGGGCCCGGCTGCGCACCCACGGGCCCAACCGCCTCACCGAGGCGCCGGGCCGTCCGGCGTGGCGCGTCTTCGTCGACCAGTTCCGCAACCTGCTGGTGATCGTGCTCATCGTGGCCGCCGTCCTGGCCGGCGTGGTGGGCGACCTGAAGGACGTGGTGGTCATCTCGGTGGTGCTGCTGCTCAACGCCGTCCTCGGGTTCGTGCAGGAGCACCGGGCCGACCAGAGCCTCGCCGCCTTGCGCTCCATGCTCACCCCCACGGCGCGCGCCCGGCGCGACGGCCGGACGGTGGAGGTCCCCGTCGAGGAGCTGGTACCCGGCGACCTGGTCCTCCTGGAGGCCGGCGACCGCGTGCCCGCCGACGGGGTCCTGGTGGAGGCGCACTCGCTCGAGGTCGACGAGTCGATGCTGACCGGCGAGTCCATCGCCACCGACAAGCAGGTGGGCGGCGCGGTGGCCGAGGGGCCGGTGGGCGAGCGCACCGGAGCGGTGTTCATGAACACCACCGTCACGCGCGGTCGCGCCGAGGTCGAGGTCACCGCCACCGCCATGGCCACCGAGGTGGGTGCCATCGCCGAGCTCCTCCGCTCCACCACGGTGGAGGACACCCCGCTCCAGCACCAGCTGCACGACCTCGGCCGGCGGCTGGCCGCCGTGGCCGGCGTGGCCGTCGCCTTGTTCCTCGCCCTCGAGCTGGCCCGCGGCGAGTCGCTCTCGGACACGCTGCTGAGCGCGGTGGCCCTGGCCGTCGCCGCCATCCCCGAGGGACTCCCGGCGGTGGTCACCGTCACCTTGTCGGTGGGGACCCTGGCCCTGGCCCGGCGGGGCGCCATCGTGAAGCGGCTGGCCTCGGTGGAGACGCTCGGGGCCACGACGGTGATCTGCTCGGACAAGACCGGCACGCTCACCCTCAACCAGATGACGGCCCAGGCG
>CAZIVZ010000077.1:0-10600 GCA_964542495.1 uncultured Aquihabitans sp. | reverse complement strand
CGTGCCCATCATCGTGGTGACGGCGCGCAGCGACGAGATCGATCGCGTGCTCCTGCTCGAACTCGGCGCCGACGACTACCTGGTCAAGCCGTTCGGGTTCCGGGAGCTGGTCGCTCGCATAGGCGCCGTCACCCGACGGGTGTCGACGACCGGGAGCTCCACCCCGGTGCAGTCCCTCGGCCCGCTGCGGATCGATCGCGACGCGCATCGGGTGCTGGTCGACGACGGCGAGGTGGAGCTCACCCCCAAGGAGTACGGCCTGCTGGTGATGCTGGCCGAACGGCCCGGCAGCGTGCGCACCCGCGAGGACATCATCGACCAGGTCTGGGACGCCCACTGGTTCGGGCCCACCAAGACCCTCGACGTCCACGTGTCGGCGCTGCGGCGCAAGCTCGGGCACCCCGAGTGGATCGCCACCGTTCGCGGCGTGGGCTACCGCCTCGAGGTGCCCGAGTGAGGCGTCGCCTCATCTTCAGCTACCTCGCGATCACCTTCATCACCCTGTTGGCGCTGGTGTACCCGCTGGGACGCACGTTCGCCTCTCGCGAGCGCGACCGCCTGCTGCGTGACATCGAGAAGGATGCCACGGTGGTGGCCAGCCTCTCCGAGGACGCCCTGGAGGCGGGCGTCCATCCCGACGTCGACGAGCTGCTGCGCCTCTACCGGCGCGACCCGGGCGGGCGCATCGTGGTGGTCGACGCCGAGGGGCGCACGGTGGCCGACTCGGACCGACCCGGCACCACCGGGGTCGACTTCACCAACCGGCCCGAGGTCGTCACCGCCCTCGGCGGCGAGACCGCCGAGGGCAGCCGCCACTCCGAGACGCTCGACGCCGAGCTGGTCTACGTGGCCGTCCCGGTGGCCTCGGGCGGCGTGGTGCACGGCGCGGTCCGCATCACCTATCCCAGTTCCACGCTCGACGAGCGGATCGAGGCCGTGTGGGTGGGGCTCGGCGCGATATCCGTGGCCGTCATCGTCGCCGTCACCGCCGTGGGGTTCGCCCTGGCCCGCCTCGTCACCCGCCCCGTCGATCGCCTGAAGGACGCGGCCGAGCGAATCGCCGCGGGCGACCTATCAGCCCGGGCCCCCACCGACGCCGGAGCGCCCGAGCTGCGGGAGCTGGCGACCACGTTCAACGAGACCGCCGAGCGACTCCAAGAGGTGATCGCCGCCCAGCAGGCGTTCGTGGGGGACGCGTCACACCAGCTCCGCACGCCGCTGGCCGCGCTGCGCCTCCAGCTCGAGAACATCGAGTCGACGGCCCCCGCCGACCTGCAACCGGCGCTGGCCTCGGCCCGAGCCGAGACCGCCCGCCTGGCGCGCATCAGCGAAGGTCTGCTGTCGCTCACCCGATCAGCGGCCATGCCGGTGGCCTTGGACGTGATCGACCTCGGCGCCGTGGCCCGCGACCGCCAGCAGGCCTGGGAGCCCGTGGCCGCAGAGGTCGGCGTGACGCTCCTGCTCGACGATCCAGGCCCGGTGCCGGTGACGGCGAGCCCCGGTGCGCTCGAGCAGATCCTCGACAACCTGGTGGACAACGCCCTTGGGGTGGCGCCGGTCGGCTCCATCGTGAGGATCTCGATCGAGCGTCCCGAGGGTGCCGGCACGGTGGAGCTGCACGTCGTGGACGCCGGCCCGGGGCTCACCGCAGAGCAGCGGCTCCGCGCCATGGACCGGTTCTGGCGGGGACCGGCGGCCGAGCCCGGCGGAACCGGCCTGGGACTGGCGATCGTGGCCCAGCTGGCCGGACACTGCGGAGGCTCGGCCGACCTCCGTGACGCCCCCACGGGCGGGGTCGACGCCGTGGTCACCGTCCCCGCCGCCGGCGCCACCGGCCCGGCAACGTTTACCTCTCGCTAACCGCTTCCCGGCCGGTTGCTGGGTCGCGCCTCCTTAGCGTGAGCCTCGACCGACCGCACCGAGAGGATCAGACATGGAACGCCAGAAGGCAGTGATCGCATCGGCTCTGCTCGCCGGATCGCTCATGACCGGCGGCTTGGCGTTCGCCATCACCGGCGGCGCCCTCGACGGCCGCCAGGACAACGTGGGGAAGCTCCAGCCCACCACCAGCGCCGTGATCACGGTGCCCGTCGACCCGGCGCCGGTCGCCGAGAGCACGCCGAGCATCACCGCGCCCACGATCGCCGCCGCACCGCGGACCACCGCACCGGCCACGGTCTCCAAGGCCTCCCCCACAGGCGGGTCGAGCTACGACCAGGACGAGCACGAGCACGAATACGACGAGCACGAGCACGAATCGGATGGCGACGATGACTGACGACCTCGAGGCACGCCGGGCCGCCCTGGCCGCCCGGCGGTCGGGCACCACCGCCAGGCGCGGCCACGCCGCCGCCGGCGGGCGGCTCCTGGCCGCCGGTCTCAGCACCGGCGCCGCACTACTGCTCACCGGCGCCATGGCCCGGGTCCCGCACGCCAACGCACCGAAGGCGGCCGCTCCCACGACGGCGTCCACCGCCTACGTCGACCAGGTGGCCGCGAACGCCACGACCGTGGCCGCCACCGCGCCGGCCACGACGAAGGGGCTGGCCCGCACGGCCACCACCGTCCCGGCGGCACCGGTGGTCGCGGCCGCACCGGCTCCGCTCCCGCCGGCCACCACCAGCCGTGCGAGCTGAACGCAGCTTTCCCGCCATGGGGTCCTCGGCCCACGTGGTCGTGCTCGGGGGGCCTCCCGGGCTCGACCGCCGGGCCGAGGCGCGCGTGGCCGACCTGGAATCTCGCTGGAGCCGCTTCCTGCCCCAGAGCGAGATCTCCCGGCTGAACGCGGCACCGAAAGGCCGGCCAACGATCGTGTCCCCCGACACCTTCGTGCTGATCGAGCGGGCGGTGCAGGCCTGGAAGCTCACCGACGGCCGCTACGACCCCACGGTGCTCGACGCCGTGGTGGCCAACGGCTATGACCGCACCTTCTCGGCCCTCCCGCCGGTTCAGCACAGCGATGCCGCGGCCCCCGCGCCTCGGGCCGCGCCAGGCTGCGCCTCGGTGACGCTCGACGCCCACCTCCGCGCCGTCACCCTGCCGGTCGGCACGAGCATCGACCCGGGCGGCATCGGCAAGGGCCTGGCGGCCGATCTCGTGGCCGAGGAGCTCAGGGCCGCCGGCGCCACCGGTGTCCTCGTCGACCTCGGTGGCGACGTCCGGCTGGCCGGCGAGGGCCCCGAGGGCGGCTCGTGGGTCGTCGACGTGGAACACCCGCTCCACGGAAGCCACGCCCTGCTGCACCTGCTCCTGCGCGACGCTGGCATCGCCACCAGCAGCCGACTCCGCCGCCGGTGGCACCGAGACGGCACGGCGCGCCACCACCTCCTCGACCCGGCCACCGGTCGGCCCACCACGGGCTCCCTCGTGGCTGCCACCGTGGTGGCGGGTGAGGCGTGGTGGGCCGAGGCGCTGACCAAGGCGGCGTTCGTAGCCGGCCTCGAAGCCATCACGGGTGCATCGGCGCTCCTCGTGGAGGCCGACGGCACCTGCACCGGCACCCCCGACCTGCTGGAACTGGCCGCGTGAACGAGAAGCTCTGGTGGTACGTGGCCCGATCGACCGGCATCGTGGCCTGGGCCCTGGTGGCGGCCGCGGTCGTATGGGGCCTGCTGCTCACCACCCGCCTGGTGGGCGGGCGGTCGGCGCCCCGGTGGCTGCTGGACCTGCACCGCTTCCTCGGGGGCCTGGCGGTGATCTTCACCGGGCTGCACCTCGCCGGATTGGTGGCCGACAGCTACGCCCACTTCGGCCCGACCGACCTCCTGGTGCCCTTCGCCAGCGCGTGGAAGCCCCTCCCGGTGGCCCTCGGCGTGGTGGCGATGTACCTGCTGGTCGCGGTGGAGCTGACCTCGCTGGCCATGCGACGACTCCCGCGCCGGTTCTGGCGCTGGGTACACCTCACCAGCTTCGGCTCGTTCTGGCTGGCCACCCTCCACGGAGTTCTGGCCGGCACCGACGCCTCGAACCCGCTCCTGTGGAGCGCCTACCTCGTCACGGCGTCGGCGGTGCTGTTCCTCACGGTGTTCCGCACCCTCGCCGACCCACGCGCCTCGCGGGGACCTTCGGCCCTGGGTCGGGCTGCATCGAGGGCGTAGACCGAGCAGCAGAGAAGCGACAGATCGGAGACCACAGGTGAACGTCGAGGTCGGAGAGCTCATGCGGACGCCGGTGATGACCATCACCAAGCACCAGACCGCGGGGCATGCCCGCGAGCTGATGCGCACCCACGGGGTGTCGGCACTGCCCGTGGTCGGGCCCGACGAGGAGCCGCTGGGCGTCGTGACGGCCACCGACCTCTTGGCCGAGCACGCCGACGCCACGCCGGTGAGTTCGTTCATGTCCACCCACGCCTACACCGTGGCCTCCAACGACGGGCCCCATGTGGCCGCTCGCATCATGCGCAACCACCACCTCCACCACGTGATGGTGGTGGATCACCACCGGGTGGTGGGCATGGTGAGCACCTTCGACCTGCTCCGGTTGGTCGAGGACCACCGCTACGAGGCCAAGAACGCCCCCACGCCCAAGCGCAAGGCCCCGGCGCGGCAGTGAGTCCGCGGTGATCGCCTTGGTCGCGCTCGTCGTGATCATCGCGACCGTCGCGGTGGCGGTGACGCGAGCTCGAGCGGACCGTGCGATCACGTCCCCGGAGCGGTCCGATCACCTGGTGCCGCGCACCCGGGTCACCGAAGAGGACAACCCCGCGCTCGACCAGGCCGTCGCCCGGTGGCGCGAGGCCGGCCTCATCACCGCCGAGCAGGGCGTGGCCATCGTCGACCACGAGCGCCGCATGGCCCAGGAGTGGGCGGCGAGGGCCGCGCTCCCCGCCCCACCCTCGGCGCCGCCCCGCAGGATCCCCGTGGTGTCGGAGGCGCTCGGCTACCTCGGCGGCATCTTGGCCACGGTGGGTCTGGTGCTCATCGTCAGCCGGTACTGGCCCGACCTCGCCTTCGGGGGCCGCCTCGCCCTGAGCGGCACCACCGCCGCCGCGCTCCTCGGGGCCGGCTTCGCCGTGCACGAGGAGGCCGACCCCGCGTTCGCCCGCCTCCGCTGGGCGCTGTGGCTCGCCGGTGCCGCCGCCGCAGGCCTGACCGCGGGGGTGGCGGCCGATGGCCTGGACGTGGCGTCGACCGAGGGCATCGTGCTGGCGGTGTCGAGCACCGTCACCGTCGTGAGCGGAGCGTTGTGGCGGGGGCAGGACCGCGTCATCCAGCAGGCCACCGCCCTCGTGGGGGTCCTGGTGACGGCCGGAACGGCCGTGGCGCTGGTGGGACCGAACCTCGCGTCGGGCCTCACCGTGTGGACGCTGGCCGCCGGCCTCGTGGGTGCGGGCCTGCTCCGACGGACCACCGCGCCGATCCTCACCGAGCTGGTGGGCTTCGGCGGGCTCGCGGCCGGCGCCATCATCGTGGCCGCCGACGCCGAAGGCGCCGGGCTCCTGTTCTTCGTGGCCACCGCGCTGGGCATCCTCGCGCTGGCGGTGGGACCCTCCCCCGGGGAGCATGCCGACCGCACGCTCGCCGGCGTCGTCGGCGGCCTGGCACTCTCCCAGAGCCTGCCCGGCGTCATCGGCTACTTCGCGCAGGGCGCGGGGATGGCCACGGGCCTCGTCGTCTGGGTCGCGGGCGGTTCCCTCCTGTTCCTGGGGTATCGCCACCTGACCCGTGCGGCGCTGGCGCTCCAGGTCTTGGGATGCGCGGCCCTCGTGGTGGGTGCTGCGGTCACCGGGGTGCAGGCACCCTGGTTCGCCCCGTTGTTCGGCCTGGTCACCGCCCTCGGGTTGCTCGCCATCGGCACCTCGCCCGGCGGCATCCTCTGCTCGCTGTTCGGCTCCATCGGCCTGCTGGTGAACGTGCCGTGGGCGATCACCCGCTTCTTCCCGGGCGAAAGCAGGGCGCCGCTGCTCATCTTGGTGTCGGGCGCCCTGATCGTCGGGGTGGCGCTGCTGCTCGCCCGTTCGGGTGACCGGTTCCGCACCGAGCTGCGCGAACCCCCACCGCGAGACCGAACCGGCCCAGGCGTTCACTAGCGTTCCGGCGTGCTCGTGCTCGCCGGCGTGTCCGACTTCGTCACCGGGGATCTCACCGACTGGGTGGTCGGCATCATCGATGCCATCGGCTACGTGGGCGTGTTGCTGCTCACCGCGGTGGAGAACATCTTCCCGCCCATCCCCTCGGAGGTGGTGCTCCCGGCCGCCGGGTTCAGCGCCGCCAAGGGCTCGGCCAACCTCGGGGGCATGGTGCTCGCCGCCACCATCGGCTCGGTGGTCGGTGCGTGGGCGCTGTACCTCGTGGCGGCCAACCTGGGCTGGGCGCGCATCCATGCGCTGGCCGCCCGCCACGGGCGCTGGCTCGGGGTGAAGCCCAGGGACCTGGACCGGGCCGAGGCCTGGTTCGCCGACCGATCCACCAAGGCGGTGCTCGTCTGCCGGTGCGTGCCGCTGCTGCGTTCGCTGGTGTCGGTGCCCGCCGGTCTCCACCGCATGGCGCCGGTGCCGTTCACCGTCTACACCGCCCTGGGCAGCGCGGTGTGGAACACCGCGCTCATCGTGGCCGGCTACGAGCTCGGCGCCAGCTGGGAGCAGGTGGGCGAGGTGATCGGCACGTTCCAGCACGTGGTGGTCGCCGCCTTCGCGGCGGCGGCCGGCTGGTGGATCTGGACCCGCTTCGTGTCCGCCGAGCATCGAGCACGACGCCGGGCCGAGGAGCTCGAGGCAGCCGGAGAAGCCGAGCTCGCCGAGTCGGTGCCGGGCCCCCCCGACCGAGGGAATACCCCAGGGGGTATATAGGTTGTCGGGTGGGAACCCGAGACCGAGGAGCACGCCACCATGGCAACCGTCGCACTCACCCAGAGCACCTTCGCCGACACGATCAGCAGCAACGACATCGTCCTCGTGGACTGGTGGGCGTCGTGGTGCGGTCCGTGTCGCATGTTCGCCCCCATCTTCGAGACCGCCGCGACCACCCATCCCGACCTGGTCTTCGCCAAGGTCGACACCGAGTCCGAGCAGGCCCTCGCCGGCGCCGCCGGGATCCAGTCGATCCCGACCCTGATGGTCTTCCGCGAGCAGGTGCTCGTGTTCTCGCAGCCCGGCGCCATCCCGGCGGCCGCGCTCGAGGTCCTGATCGCCCAGGTCCGGGCCCTCGACATGGACGAGGTGCGCCGCTCGGTGGGCGAGTCCACCGCCGCCGCCCGCTGACCACTTGCATACCCCCAGGGGTATAGATAGGGTCTTCGACATGGACCTACCCGAGGACACCGTCGCCGACGTGATCCGGCGCCTCCGCCGCGTGGAGGGCCAGGTGCGCGGCATCCAGCAGATGCTCACCGAAGGCCGAGACTGCCGAGACGTGGTCACCCAGCTCTCCGCCGCCAACAAGGCGCTGGAGCAGGCCGGGTTCACCCTGGTGGCCGCCGGCCTCACCTGGTGCCTCGAAGACCCCGACCGCTCCGCCGCCGAGGGCTACGACCTCGCCGACGTGCAGAAGATGTTCACCAAGCTGGCCTGAGCGCCAGCTGCCCCCCCAATCCACCCGCTTTCCGCCTCCCGGCGCGACCCAGGTCTCCTCCGTCGCGCCTCGACCCGAAACGAGCAACCCCGTGACCGTCCTCCAGGACCCGTCTGCCCCGTCTGACCCCACCGGCCCCCACGCCGAGGACCCCGATGCCCAACGAGAGGGCCTGCTGGCCCGCATCGGCCGCGCCGCCGGGCGCCGGCCTCGGCGGGTGCTCGCCCTCTGGGCGGTCGTGGTGCTGCTGGCCGGACCCCTCGCGGTCACGTTGGCCGGCGCCCTCTCCGGTGCCGGCTGGGAGGCCCAGGGCTCCACGGCCCAGACCGTCCGCGACGAGATCCGCCGGGACTTCCCCCATCTGGGCGCCGAGGCCGCCGTGGTGGCCTACCAGCAGGCGACGCCCATCGCCGACGACCCGACCGGTCTCGCCGCGCTGGTGGACGCCCTCCAGGGCAGCGAGGGCACCACCACCGTCGTCGACCCCCTCGCCGCCGGCCCCGAAGCCGGCCTCGTGTCGAGCGACGGCCGCACCGCCCTGGTGCCCGTGGGGCTCGAGGCGGCGAGCGACGCCGACCTGCCCGAGTCGGCCGGCGCGGTGATGCGCACCGTGGCCGGCGTCGAACTGCCGGAGGGTGCTCGCGCCGACACCACCGGGGAGTGGGCGGTGTGGCACGACTTCAACCAGCTGAACGAGGAGGCGCTGCACAAGGCCGAGCTGCTCTCGGGCCTGCCCACGGTGATCTTGTTGTTCGTGGCCTTCGGCTCGGCGGTCGCCGCCGGCCTGCCGCTGGTGCTGGCCATCGCCGGCATCGCCGTGGGCTTCGCCGCCCTGCACCTCGGCACCGACGTCACCCCGCTGTCGGTGTGGTCCATGAACTTCTCGATGATGATCGGCCTCGCCGTCGGCATCGACTACAGCCTGTTCATCGTCTCGCGCTACCGCGAGGAGCGAGAGGACGGCAAGGACGCCCTCGACGCCATCGCCGGCACCATGGCCACCTCCGGCAAGGCCGTCTTCTTGTCGGCGCTCACCGTGGTGCTCTCGCTCGCCGCCGTCTTCCTCGTGCCGGTCATGGTCTTTCGCGCCATGGCCCTCGGCATGATCCTGTCGGTCTCGGCCACGGCCCTGGCCTCGCTCACCCTGCTCCCGGCGATCCTCGTCGCCCTGGGTGACCGGGTGCTGGTGGCGCGCGGCCACGAGGACCCCGACCGGGCCGCCGAGGGACGTTGGGCCCGCTGGACCGCCGCCGCCATGCGCCGCCCGGGCGCCACCCTGGCCGCCGGCCTCGGCATCCTGCTCCTGCTCGCCGTGCCCGCCCTCGGGATGCGACTCGGCATGCCCGGCGCCCGCGTGGTCGACCAGGGCAACCAGAGCCGCGACGGCTACGAGACCGTGGTGGGGGCGTTCGGTCCGGGTGCCGCAGCTCCGCTGTTCGTCACCGTGCCCGCCGGCGATGCCGCCCGCGTGGTGGAGCTGGCCTCCGCCGACGCCGGCGTAGCCGCCGCCCAGGTGGTGGCCGAGCCTGCCGCGAGCGGCCGAACGGTCGTGCGGGTGGTGCCCACCACCGCCGTGGACGATCGGGCCACGTCCGACCTGGTGGCCCGCCTGCGCGGCCAGCTCGACACCGAGGTCCCCGCGGCGGCGGTCGGCGGCCCCGGTGCGCAGAACCACGACCTCACCGCCGCCCTCACCGGCACCGCGCCCTACGCCGTGGGTCTGATCATGCTGGTGGCCTTCGTGCTGTTGCTCGTGGTGTTCCGCAGCCTGCCGATCGCGCTCTTCTCCATCGCCTTGAACCTGGTGGGCGTGGCCGCCAGCTTCGGGTTCGCCACCCTGGTCTTCCAGCACGGGGTGGGGGCGTCGCTGCTCGGGATCGAGCACCAGGGGTTCGTGGACGCCTGGGCCCCGCTGTTCTTCTTCGCCCTGCTGTTCGGCCTCTCGATGGACTACCAGCTGTTCCTCCTCGCGGCCATCAAGGAGCGCCGCGACGCCACCGGCGACGCGGCGCTCGCGGTGCGCGAGGGCATCGCCCGCACCGGCCGACCCATCACCAACGCCGCCCTCATCATGATCGTGGTGTTCGTGGCCTTCGGGGTGACCGGGCCGATCCCGCCCACCGAGCTGGGCGTCACCCTCGCCCTGGCGGTGCTGCTCGACGCCACGGTGATCCGGATGATGCTCGTACCGTCGATCCTCGGCCTCTTGGGCGAGCGAGCCTGGGCCCTCCCCCGGTGGCTGGATCGCCGCCTGCCCCACGTCTCGTTCTCCCACTGACCACCCTCCCGACACCTGTCCATGACGACGAGGCGTGACGTTCGGCCCTTCCGAGGTCGCCGGCGCCCCCGTACCTTCGCAGTGGAGCCCGTCCAGATCCGAGGAGCCGACCATGACCCACCGCATCGTGATCCTGGGTGCCGGAACCGGTGGCACGCTGACCGCCAACCGGCTCCGCAAGGCCTACGGCACCGATGACGCCGCCATCACCGTGGTCGACCAGGACGACCAGCACGTGTACCAGCCCGGCCTCCTGTTCGTGCCGTTCGGGCTGACGCACCCCGAGGACATCGTCCGCTCCCGGAGGCGCCAGCTCCACAAAGGGATCGACTACCACCAGAGCGCGATCGACCACGTCGACCTGGCCGCCGACGCCGTGCACCTCGTCGACGGCACCGTGCTGGGCTACGACGTGCTGGTGGTGGCCACCGGCGCCACCCTCGTGCCCGAGGAGACCGAGGGCCTGGCCGACTGGGGCCCCAACGTCCACACCTTCTACACGGTGGAGGGTGCGGCCCGGCTCGAGACGGCCCTGGCCGAGCTCGACGGCGGGCGCGTGGTGGTGAACGTGGTCGACCTGCCCATCAAGTGCCCGGTGGCACCCCTGGAGTTCGCCTTCCTGGCCGACTGGTACTTCACCGATCGCGCCATCCGCGACCAGGTGACACTCACCTACGTCACCCCGCTCGATGCCGCGTTCACCAAGCCCGTGGCCGCGGCCACACTCGGCGGGATGCTCGAGGAGCGCGGCATCGAGCTGGTGACCGAGTTCAACACCGGCGAGGTCGACGGTCCCGGCGGCCGGCTCGTG
>CAZIVZ010000076.1:0-10723 GCA_964542495.1 uncultured Aquihabitans sp. | reverse complement strand
CCCGGCCTGGGCGTAGGCGGCGGCGTCGTCGTCGGGGCCGACCATGGCGGCCACGTCGAGGGGACCGTCCTCGGGCGCTCGCTGCTCGGCCACCCCCGTCACGATCTCGGCCAACGCCTCGGGGTCGGTCAGGTCGACGGGGAACACGCCCTCGTACCGGGCGGCTCGGGCCAGCGGGACGCGGTTGCCCTGGCGCACGGCCACCCAGATCGGCGGGCGGGGGCGCTGTGCCGGTCGGGGGCCGGTGATCAGGCGGTCGACGGTGTAGTGGGCGCCCCGGTGGTTGGTTGGCCCCGTGGCCCACGCCGCCTCCAGCACCGCGAGCCCCTCGTCGAGCATGGCGCCGCGGACCTTGGCGTCGAGCTCCTCGCCGGTGCCGCTCAACTCTCGGCTGGCGTCGCCGGCGATGCCCACGCCGAGGGTCACCCGCCCGCGCGAGAGCAGGTCGAGCGACACCACCTCGCGCGCCACCTTGAGCGGGCGACGCCGGGGGAGCGGGGTCACCATCGGGCCGAGGCGGACGTCTCGCGTCGCACAGGCCACGGCGGCGAGGGTGATCCACGGATCGCCCACGTCGTCCACCCGGCGGTAGGCGATGTGATCCCACACGAAGAAGCCGTCCCAGCCGGCCTCTTCCGCGTCGACCGCCAGGCGTGCCACGGTGATGGGGTCGGCGAGCTCGCCGAAGATGGGCACGAACACGGCGTGGTTCATCTCGTCACGATACGGAGGAGGGCCCCCGATGGTGCTGGCCGGAGTGGACGTGGGTGGCACGAACGTGGTGGTCGGCCTGGTGGACGACGATCGCACCGTGCTCGCCCGCGCCAAGCAGGACACGCCGCGCTCGGTCGGCGAGCTGGTGGACCAGGTGGCGGCCATGGTGGGCGCCCTGCCCGAGCGGCCCGAGGCCCTGGGCATCGGCATCCCCGGGATCATCCACGAGGGCCGGGTGGTCCAGGCGCCCAACCTGGTGGGCTGGGATCGTCGCACCGACGTGGCGGCGATCCTGGGCGAGCGGCTGGGCCTGCCGGTCACGCTCGTCAACGACGCGCAGTGCGGGCTGGTCGGCGAATGGGTGGCCGGCGCCGGTCAGGGCAGGCGGTACCTCTTCGGCGTGTGGCTGGGCACCGGCGTCGGCGCCGGGATGGTCCTCGACGGTCGTCCCTACGACGGGGCGGGCGGCGGCTCGGGCGAGTTCGGTCACGTGGTGGTGCGGCCGGGAGGTGCCCGCTGCGGGTGCGGCCGCCGGGGCTGCGTCGAGGCCTACGCCGGTCGCCGCATGATGACCGAGAGCGTCCGTGCCCTGGCCGCCGCCGGTCGGCGCACGCGGCTGTTCGAGATCCAGGAGGCCAGGGGCAAGGCCCAGGCCACCTCGGGCGTCTGGGCGGCGGCGGTCGCCGAGGGGGACACCGTGGTCACCGAGGTGCTGGCCGAGGCCATCGCCGCCCTGGGCGTCGGGGTGGCCAACGTCTGGAACCTGCTCGACCTCGAGCGGGTGGTGATCGGGGGAGGGATGGCGGGCAAGCTCGGTCCCTACCTGGCCGAGGCCGTCGCCGAGGCCGCCCGGCCCCATGCCGTGCGTGCCATCGGTGCCGATCAGGTGGTGGCGGCGGTGCTGGGCGACGACGCCGGCATCGTGGGGGCGTCGGAGGCGGCCCGGCCCGGCGGCAGACTGCGACCATGACCATCGTCGCCCGCACCACCCGTGATGTGCTCACCGTGCACGGCCCCGAGGCCGTCGCCTGGCTCCAGGGCCAGCTCAGCCAGGACCTCGCCGGCCTGGCCGTGGGCGACGCGTCGTGGTCGTTCGTGCTCGCTCCGCAGGGCAAGGTGGCGGGGTGGGGGCGGGTGGTCCGAACGGCCGACGATGCGGTGCAGATCGACGTCGACGCCGGCGCCGGCCCGGCGTGGGTGGCGCGCCTCGAGCGCTTCAAGCTGCGCACCAAGGCCGAGCTCGACCTCCGTTGCGCGGTCCCGTCGGTGGCGGTCCGCGGTGCCCAGCCGGCCGGGTCGTTGCCCGCAGGGTGGCCGGAGATCGAGGGCGGCGACGTCATCGACGCGGGCGACGCCGCAGTGGCGGCCGCGGTGGCCGACGGGGCCGAGGAGGTCTCGGCCGAGCACCTCGACGGCCTCCGCATCCGTGCCGGCGTGCCCCGGTGGGGCGCCGAGCTCGACGACGACACCATCCCGGCCACCGTCGGGCAGTGGGTCATCGACGCCTCGGTGAGCTTCACGAAGGGCTGCTACACGGGCCAGGAGCTGGTGGCGCGCATCGACAGCCGCGGGGGCAACGTGCCCCGCCACCTGGCCGTGGCCGAGATCGCCGGAACGGCACCCCCCGTGGGCACCGGGGTCCTCGTGGCCGGCCAGCCGGCCGGCACGGTCACGAGCAGCGCGCCGGATCCCGCCGGCGCAGGGTCGGTCGCCCTGGTGTTCGTGCCGCGCTCGGTGGAGCTCCCGGCCGACGCGACGGTGGCCGGGACCCCTGCCCGACTGGCCATGGGACCGCTCAGCTCGGAGGCTGGGACCCCGGCGTAGGCGCGGGTGCGGGCGGGAGCTCGATCACGAAGCGGGCACCGGTGCCGTCGGGGAGGGCGGGTGACTCGGCGTGCACCTGGCCTCCCATGGCCACCACCAGCTCCCGCACGATGGCCAGCCCGAGCCCGCTCCCTGCCGCCGAGCCCGGCGTCGGGCCGCGGGTGGGCCGGCGGTCGTCGGCGTAGAGGCGCTCGAACACCCGGGGGAGGTCGGCGGGGGCGATGCCGGGGCCGTCGTCGGCCACGGTGACCGCCACCCCCGCGCCCCCGAGCGGTCGAGCGTCCACCCACAGCTGGCCGGTGGCGTAGCGCAGGCCGTTCTCGATCAGGTTGGCGACGCACTGGCCCAACCGCCCGGGGTCGATCCGCGCCATCACGACAGCCGCCGTCGGCTCCAGGTGGAGCGCCACCCCGGCGGCCTCGGCGGTGGGCCGGAACCCCTCGGCCACCTCGTGCACCACCTCGGCCACGGGCACGACCTGGAAGGCGAAGGTGAAGCCGTCGGCGTCGAGGCGGGCCAGGTCGAGCAGGTCGCCGACGAGGCGCCCGAGCCGCTGGGCCTCGGTCCCGATCACGCGGGCGGCGGCCGCCGGATCGGACGCGGTGCCGTCGCTGATGGCCTCGGCGTAGCCGCGGATCGACGTGAGCGGTGTGCGCAGGTCGTGGGAGACCGACAGCAGGAACTGCCGCTCGAGCCCGCGGCTGTGCTCGAGCGCGGCGGCCATGTCGTTGATCGACCGGGTGAGGTCGGCCACCTCGGTGCGATCGGTCGCCGGCGGTTCGGGCAGGCGCGCGGCCAGGTCTCCGGCGGCGATGCGCCGCGTGGCGCCGTGGGCCTGTCGCAGCTGACGGGTGAGGTCGCCGCTGAGGGCCCAGGCCACCGCCCCGCCCACGGCCAGGGCCACGGCACCGCTCACGAGGAACCAGCCGACCGGTGGTCGGGGTCTGCTCGGCGACCGGGTGATGACCACGGCCAGGGCACCCCCACGCGCCAGCGGGGAGCTGGCGCTGGCCCAGACGAGCGACGAGTGGCGGCCGCTGATGGTCTGTCCCGCGAGGAGCGCGTCGGGCGGCAGGTCGTCGGTGGAGACCCCGACGGGCAGTTCGCCTCGCAGGGCGCCCTCGGGGCTGACGAGGATCACCGAGATGCCCTCCAGCTTGAGCCCGGAGACCACCTTCTGCCGCCGGACGGTGCCGAGCCGCGCCCCGCGCGACAGGTCGAGCAGGGCGCTGAGCCCCTCGGCCTGGGCTCGCAGCTCGGACTCGGTGGTGCGCTCGGTCTCCCGCCCGAGCAGGAGGTAGGTGCCGGCACCGGCGAGCACCAGCGCCAGGGCCACGGTGCTGACGATGGCGAGGAGGATGCGGCGGCGCACGGGTCCCGGGCCTAGTCGAGCCGGTAGCCGATGCCCCACACGGTGGTGAGGTCGAGGGCGGGGCCGAGCTTCTTGCGGAGCTGGCGCACGTGCACGTCGACCGTGCGCTCGTCGCCCACCCAGTCGGCACCCCACACGCCGTCGAGCAGTTGCTGGCGGGTGAGGGCCTGGCCGCGGTGGGCGACGAGGTGGGCCACCAGGTCGAACTCGCGGGCGGCGAGGGCCACGGCGGCACCGTCGACGCGGACCTCGCGCCGGACGGTGTCGACCTCGATCGCGCCGGCGGTGAGCACGCCGTCGGCGGAGGTCGGTGCGGGGTCCGTGCGCCGGAGGATGGCGCGCACGCGGACCACGAGCTCGCGCGGCGAGAACGGCTTCACCAGGTAGTCGTCGGCGCCGGCCTCGAACCCGCCGACGCGGTCGACCTCGTCGTCTCGGGCGGTGAGCATGAGCACGGGCAGGTCGGAGTGGGTGCGCAGGGCGCGGCACACGTCGAACCCGTCGAGCTCGCCGGCCAGGCCGACGTCGAGCACCACGAGCCGTGGGGGCCGAGCCCGGATCAGGTCCAGGGCCCGCTCGCCTCGATCGGTGATCGTGACCCGGAAGCCCTCGTCGCGCAGGTACAGCTCGACGAGCGCGGCGATGTTGGCATCGTCCTCCACCACCACGATGGTGGACGGGTCAGCCACGGCGGAACCTCACGGACCCATCCTTGCCTGCCGACATGAGGGAACGATGAGCGAGCGCGCCCGACCGACATGGGTGACCGGATCCCCTCGTACCATGGGTGACCTCATGGCCTCCTGCTCCGCGCCCGGTGCGCCGCATCGCTCGTCGTCGGCCCGCCGGGGCACGCCGTGAGCAGCCTCTACGACGCGCTCGGCGTGCGCAGGGATGCGTCGGTCGAGGACATCCGTGAGGCCTACCTGCACGCCGCTCGGGTCCACCACCCCGACTTCCACCTCCACGAACCTCCCGCCGCCCAGGCCGAGCACGCGCACCGCATGCAGGTGGCCAACGAGGCGTGGTCCGTCCTCGGGCACCCCGACAGCCGGGAGCGCTACGACCTGTCGCTGCGGGTGCCGGTGTCGGTGCCGCCGCCGAGCGAGCGCCTCCGCCCCCCGCGCGAGCCGCAGGTGCCCGCCGGCAAGGGCTGGACGCCGCGCCCGGGCGACGACGGGTGGCAGCGAGACTTCCGGGGTTGGGCCCAGGAGCACGACGAGCTGCCCCCTGACGCGCCGAGCTACCGATCGGCGGCACGCGGCGTGCGGGCCGTGCTCCCCGTGGCGCTGCTGGCGGTGGCGGTGGGCTCGGTCTTCCTGGGCGCGGTGTTGCGAGCCCGTCCGCTGCTGGCGCTCGGTCTGGCCTCCTTGGCCGCATCGGCCACGCTGTTCGTCATGCTCCCGGTGATCGAGATGGCGCGGGGCCGGCACCGGGACTGACGGCGGGCCGGCGGTAACGTCGCTCGCCGTGGCCACCTACCTCGACCGCATCCTCGCTGCCCACCGGACCCAGGCCGCAGCCGACGACCGGTCCCTGTCGTCGCTGCTCGACGTGGCTCGGTCGCAGCCTCCGGCCCGTGGGTTCGCCGCCGCCCTGCGCGCGGCATCGGGGCTGGGGGTGATCGCCGAGGTGAAGCGCCGGTCGCCCTCCAAGGGGGACCTGCATGCGCACCTGGACCCCGCGACGCTGGCCGCCGACTACGCCGGGGGAGGGGCCACCTGCCTGTCGGTGCTCACCGACCAGGAGTGGTTCGGCGGCTCGCCGGCCGACCTCGCCGCCGCCCGCGCCGCGGTGGACCTCCCGGTGCTGCGCAAGGACTTCACCGTGTGCGAGGCCGATGTGTGCGACGCACGGATCATGGGCGCCGACGCCGTGCTGCTCATCGCCGCCGCCCTCGATGACGCCGAGCTCACGGCGTACCACGCGCTCGCCGCCGAGGTCGGCCTCGACGCGCTGGTGGAGATCCACGACGAGGCGGAGCTGGACCGGGCGCTCGCCGTGGGCGCCACCCTGGTGGGGGTCAACCAGCGGGACCTGATCACGTTCGAGGTCGACACCGATCGGGCCGTGCGCATGGCACCGCAGATGCCCACCGGTGTGGTGCGGGTGGCCGAGTCCGGCGTTCGGGGCGTGACCGATGCCACCCGCCTCGCCGAGGCCGGCTACCACGCCGTGCTGGTCGGGGAATCCCTGGTCACCGCCGGTGATCCGGGCGCGGCCGTGGCCGCGCTGTGCCGCATCGATCGCTGACCCGGCCGTGGGAACCCCACGACCTCGGGCGCCGACTACCTCGATGTGGTCGAGACCGACCACACTGGCCGGAGGATCCCCCTGCCCATGTCTCGTCGCCCGCGCCCCCTCGCCCTCGCCCTCCTCGGTTCCCTCTCCCTCGTGAGCCTGGCTGCCTGCGGTCGCGCCGGTGCCTCGGCAGACGCCTCGGGGGGCGACGTGACCGTCGTGGCTGGGCAGGTCGCGGTGCCGGCCAACCCCGACCAGGCCGCCGCCCGGTTCGTCATCCAGAACACCACCGCCGACGACGACGAGCTGGTGGGGGCGTCGAGCCCCGATGCGGACCTCGTGGCCGTCCACCGCTCCGAGGTCGACCCCCAGGGTCGGGCCGTCATGAGCGAGGTGGCCGGCCTCCCGGTACCGGCCCGTTCGGAGGTCACGTTCGAACCGGGCGGCCTGCACGTCATGCTCACCGGTCTCCACCACCGCCTCCGCGTAGGCGGCACCGTTTCGCTGCGCCTCGAGTTCGCCGAGGCCGGAACCCGCCGCGTCGAGCTCGACGTGGTCGACGGAGCCACGATGGCCATGGGCGATGGGCACGGCCATGGCGGTTGACGCCTCGCGCCAGCACTGGAGCCGGCGCCGGTTCCTGGCCTCGGGCCTCGCGGTCAGCGGCGCGGCGGCCCTCGCCGGCTGCGGCCTGGGTCGGGCCAGCACCCCAGACAACTCGGCCGAGCCCGAGGCGGAGGGCAACTGGGCCGGCACCCTGCTCGATCCGCCGTTCGAGAAGCCCGACCTCACCTTCACCGACTTCGACGGCGAGCCGTTCCCGTTCCGTGAGGCCACCGCGGGACAGCTCACCTTGCTGTTCTTCGGCTACACGAACTGCCCCGACGTCTGCCCGGTCACGCTCAACACGCTGGCCCGGGCTCGTGAGGGGATCGGCACCGGACCCGGCAGCCGCCCGCAGGTGCTGTTCGTGGGCGTCGACGTGGCCCGTGACACCCCGGCGGTCCTCAAGGAGTACCTCGGCAACATCGACGAGACCTTCACGGGCCTCACGGCCTCGGAGAAGGTGATCGCCGCCGCGGTGCGGGCCGTGAAGGGCGCGCCGGTGCTCATCGAGGAGGCCGCCGAGGACGGCACCTACGCGGTCGGTCACCCGGCGCAGGTCACCGTCTACTCGCCCGACGATCTCGGCCACCGCGTCTACCCCGCTGGCGTCCGCCAAGCCGACTGGGCCCGCGACCTGCCCCGCCTGGCCAAGGGGGAGTTCCGGTGAACTGGTGGTGCTCGTCGAGCAAGCAGGTCTGGACCTGGACCTACCGCCCCTACGTGGGGGCCCTGGCGATCGTGATCGGCCTGGTGGCGGTGGCCGTCTGGTGGGTCCGTCGGGGCCGGCTCTCCTCGGCCCCCTTCGAGGGGCCCGAAGGCCTGGAGCTGACCGTCATCGAGGGGACCCCGCGTGGCCGCACCGTCGCCTTCGTGCTGGGCGTGCTCGGTCTGTGGGCCTGCATCGACTGGCCCCTGGCCGCCCTCGGCGCCGGCTACCTGGCGATCGCCCAGATGGCCCGGCAGATCTTCATGGTGATGGTGGTCGCGCCGCTGCTGCTGTTCGCCTGCCCGCCGGAGCTGGCCGTGCGGGCCGTGGGCTGGGGGCGTCGCCTCTGGGTCCTGCGCCTGACGGCTCGTCCGATCTTCGCCGTGCCCTACGCCGCGGTGACCCTCGTGGCCATCAACTCGCCGGCGGTGGTCGACCCGCTGGTGGCCACCCCCTACGGCGCTTTCGCCATGGACCTGATGTGGATGACCGCCGGCCTGGTGCTGTGGATGCCGGTGCAGTGCCCGCACCCGGGCGTGCGGCGCCTCACCGGCGTGGTCGCCATCGTGTACCTGATCGGGCAGTCGATCGTGCCGGTCTTCCCCGGCTTCTTCATGACCTGGGCCGACTATCCGATCTACTCCACCTACGAGCTGGCCCCGCGGGTCTGGTCCGGCTTCGACGCGGTGAACGACCAGCAGGCCGCAGCCGCCATCCTCCAGGTCGGCGGCATGGTGCTGCTGTGGGTGCAGATCGCCTACCGCTTCTTGAAGTGGGGCTACGCCCAGATGGAGGAGAGCACCCCGGCTCGCAAAGCGATGCCGGGGGCGGGTACCGCCGCCCCGTAGCATCTGGGGGTGTTCGTGAAGATCTGCGGGATCACCCGTGAGGACGACGCCCTGCTGGCGGTGGCCATGGGGGCCGACGCGGTGGGCTTCGTGTTCGCCCCGTCCAAGCGCCAGATCGCCCCGAGCATCGCCCGAGACATCGTGCGCCGCCTCCCGCCCGAGATCCTCACCGTCGGCGTCTTCCGAGACGAGGCACCGGCCCGGGTGATCGACATCGTCAACGCCACGGGCTTGCGGGCGGCCCAGCTCCACGGCCACGAGTCGGTCGACACCACGCGGGCGATCCGGTCGCGGGTGCCGCTGGTGATCAAGGCGTTCCCCGCCGGCGACCCCGGCCTGGACCACGTCGACGACTACGGAGCCGACGTCATCCTGATCGACTCGCCCCGGCCCGGCTCGGGTGAGGTGTTCGACTGGAGCCTCGCCGAGGGGCGGCCCGACGGCCACCGGGTGATCCTCGCCGGCGGCCTCACGCCCGACAACGTGGCCGACGCCGTCCGCCAGGTGGGCCCGTGGGGTGTCGACGTCGCCAGCGGCGTCGAGTCCGCCCGGGGCGAGCCCGGCCAGAAGGACGCACGCAAGGTGAAGGCGTTCGTCGAGGCCGCCCGCTCCGCCAGCCCGCCCCAGGCACTCCGGCCTGACGCCGACCTCGACGGGTTCGGCCCCTACGACTGGATGGAGGACGACGCGCCGTGAACGCCACGCCGTGCCCTCGCGCCCGTCAGGCCCGCCTTGAGTGGTTCGCCTGCGTGGCGCGCGACGGGTGGGCGCGGGGCTGATCGCCTCGCTCGCCGTCCGCCTGCCCTCGCCTCCCTGGAGCCATTCTCGTGCCTGATCGCG
The DNA here is from genome assembly GCA_964542495.1 of uncultured Aquihabitans sp. GTDB lineage: Bacteria > Actinomycetota > Acidimicrobiia > Acidimicrobiales > Iamiaceae > Aquihabitans. Next base: position 1,572 of record CAZIVZ010000076.1, on the reverse strand, counting down.
ACCCCACCCCGTCGTTCATGGACGATCCCGACGCCACCGGCCGCTTCGGTCGGTTCGGCGGCCGGTTCGTCCCCGAGACCCTCATGCCCGCCTGCATCGAGCTCGACGCCGCGTTCCGTGACGCCTGGGCCGATCCGGCGTTTCGCGCCGAGCTCGACGCGCTGCTGCGCGACTACGCCGGCCGGCCCTCACCGCTCACCGAGTGCCACCGACTGTCCGAGGAGCTTGGGGTGCGCGTGCTGCTCAAGCGGGAGGACCTCAACCACACCGGCTCGCACAAGATCAACAACGTGCTCGGCCAGGCCCTGCTCACCAAGCGCATGGGCAAGACCCGCCTGCTCGCCGAGACCGGGGCCGGCCAGCACGGCGTGGCCACCGCCACCGCCGCCGCCCTGATGGGCTTCGAGTGCGTGGTGTACATGGGCGAGGTCGACATGGAGCGCCAGAAGCTCAACGTCTTCCGCATGAAGCTGCTCGGCGCCGAGGTGCGCGCGGCCTCGTCGGGCAGCCGCACCCTCAAGGACGCCGTCAACGAGGCCATGCGCGACTGGGTGGCCACCGTCGAGACCTCGCACTACTGCCTGGGCTCGGTGATGGGCCCGCACCCGTACCCGTGGATGGTGCGCGAGCTGCACCGCGTGTTGGGCGACGAGGCACGCGAGCAGTGCCGGGGGCTGCTCGGCGGCGCCGACCCCGACGTGGTGGTGGCGTGCGTCGGTGGCGGCTCCAACGCCGCCGGCATCTTCTCCGGCTTCGCCGACACGTCGGCCGAGCTCGTGGGGGTGGAGCCGGCCGGGGGTGCCGCGGTGGGCGGCGGCGTGCCGGGCGTGGTCCACGGCATGACGTCGTTCCTGAAGCAGGACGAGTGGGGGCAGGTGGAAGAAGCCCACTCCATCTCCGCCGGGCTCGACTACCCGGGGGTGGGCCCCGAGCACGCCCACCTCGCCGACATCGGACGGGCGTCGTACCCGAGCGTCACCGACGACGAGGTGGTGAACGCCTTCCGCATGCTCACCCGCACCGAGGGGATCATCCCGGCGCTGGAGCCCGCCCACGCCCTGGCGTGGGTGATCCGCGAGGCCCCGGCGCTGGCCGGTCGCACGGTGCTGGTGAACCTCTCCGGTCGGGGCGACAAGGACGTCGCCCAGATCATGGACCTGCTCGAGGACGAGCTCTGATGGCGTCGACGATGGAAGCGAACCTCCGTGCCGCCCGAGACTCTGGCCGCAAGCTCCTGGTGCCGTACCTCACGGGCGGCCTCGGGCCCTGGACCGACCACCTCCGGGCCATGGCCGATGCCGGCGCCGACGCCATCGAGGTCGGCATCCCGTTCTCCGACCCCGCCATGGACGGCCCGGTCATCCAGGCTGCATCCGAGCGGGCGCTACGGGCGGGCACCAACCCGGGGTCGGTGTTCGCCGACCTGCGCGGCGTCGACGCCGGCGTCCCGCTGGTGGCGATGACCTACTACAACCTCGTGTTCCACATGGGCGAGGCGCGCTTCGCCGGCGAGATGGTCGACGCCGGGTTCTCCGGGATGATCCTCCCCGACGTGCCGCCCGAGGAGCAGGG
>CAZIVZ010000075.1:0-10782 GCA_964542495.1 uncultured Aquihabitans sp. | reverse complement strand
CGGGGCTGCGGTTCGGCCTGTCGGTCGAGCCCGAGATGGTCAACCCGGTGTCCGAGCTCCACGAGGCCCACCCCGACTGGGTGATCGGCGAGCCCGGGCGCGAGCCACGCGAGGAGCGCAACCAGCTCGTGCTCGACGTGCTCCGGCCCGACGTGCGCGCGTTCGTGACCAGCGCAGTGGACCGCATCCTCACCGAGCACCACGCGATCACCTACCTCAAGTGGGACGCCAACCGTGACCTCACCGAGCCGGGCTCGTCGGCGCTGGCGTCCGACCGCCAGTCGCACCTGCCGGTGGACCGGGTGCGCGCCACCTGGGAGGTGATGGACCAGGTGCGCCTGCATCACCCCCAGGTGGAGCTGATGCTGTGCGCCTCGGGCGGGGGTCGCTCGGATCTCGGGACCCTGCGGTGGTTCCAGGAGCTGTGGACGTCGGACAACACCGACCCGGTCGACCGGGTCCGCATCCAGTGGGGTGCGTCGCACCTCCTGCCGGCGTCGGTGCTGGCCGCCCACGTCACGCACTGGGGCCAGCGCCCGGTGCCCTTCGCCTGCGCCGTGGCCCTGAGCGGGCGGTTCGGGTTCGACCTGGACCTCGACGCGCTGTCCGACGAGGACCGCGCCACCTGCGCGGCGGCATCGGCGGTGTACCGGCGGGTCGGGGACCTCGTCCAGCAGGGCGATCTGCACCGGCTGGTCTCGCCGATCGGGTCCACCCGCGCCGCCCTGGCCTTCGTCGACCCCGACGGCGAGCGGGCCGTGGTGTTCGCCTACCGGTTGCCGGGCGACGACGACGGCGCCCCCGAGATCGAGCTGCCCTGGATCTCGGACCGCTCGGACTGGGTGGTCGAAGACCTCACCCCCGGAGGCACCGCCACCGCCACCGTGGCCGCGTCCGGCCCCGTGCCCCTCGGGCCGGAGGGGCTGGCCTGGCCCGAGGGGGACCCGCCGTCGGCCTCGGTGTTCGGCCTCACCCGCCGGGGGAGGTGAGGCCGGCCGGGCGGGTCGTGGGCGGTACGATCTCCACGCCGTGACGATCCTCAGCCGCCTCATCCGCTTCGTGGCCGTCATGGCCGCGCTCGTGGGCGTGATGGCGGCGTCGCTCGCCCTGATCGGACCGCAGGCGGCCAAGCTGGTGAGCGCCCACCGCTCCGACCACGAGCGGATCAGCCTGAAGCCGCTGGCCGAGCGTTCCTACATCTACGACAGCGCCGGTCGTCTCCAGGGCACCATGACCAACCGCGACGACCCGCAGAACCGCAAGCAGGTCACGCTGGAGGAGGTGCCCGACACGGTGCTGGAGTCGGTGCTGGCCGCCGAGGACGCCAACTTCTACCAGCACAAGGGCGTGAACGTCCGCTCCATCCTGCGGGCCGCCAACGCCAACATCGAGGGCGGCGGGGTGAGCCAGGGCGGCTCCACCATCACCCAGCAGGTCGTCAAGAACTCGCTGGTGGGAGACGAGAAGGACATCAGCCGCAAGCTCCGGGAGGCCTTCCTGGCGGTGGAGCTCGAGAAGCAGATGTCCAAAGACGAGATCCTCGAGTACTACCTCAACAGCGTGTACTTCGGCGGTGGGGCCTACGGCGTGCAGGCGGCATCGGAGTACTACTTCGGCAAGGACGTGGGCGACCTCAACTGGGCCGAGGGGGCCCTGCTCGCCGCCCTCATCCGCAGCCCCAACTACTACAACCCGTTCAAGCACCCCGAGGTGGCCAAGGAGCGGCGCTCCATCGTGTTCAAGCGCCTGCTGGTCACCGGCAAGCTCACCGAGGACGAGGTGGCGTTCAGCGAGTTCGTGGCACTGCCCACCGTGCCCAACCGCCCCGTCCCGCCCTACGACTACTTCGTGGAGCAGGTCAAGCAGCAGCTCCTGGCGGACCCCAAGTTCGGCCTCGGCGCCACCGAGGCCGCCCGAAATCGCACCGTCTTCGAGGGCGGCATCAAGGTGTACACCACCCTCGACAACGACATGCAGGACCTGGCCATCCAGGCCCGCAACGAGACGCTGCCCAAGAGCACCGACGGCAAGACCTTCCCCGTCACCGACCCCAAGACCGGCCAGCTCACCTTCGGCACCGAGGCCATGGCGAGCATCGAGCCGGGCAACGGCGCCGTGCGGGCCATGGTGGGCGGCCCCGGGTTCGAGAAGTACCAGTTCAACCTGGCCATCGAGCGAGACCCCGGTCGCCAGCCCGGCTCCACCATGAAGACCTTCGTGCTGGCCACGCTGTTCGAGAAGGGGTTCGTGCCGGCCGACTCCCTGGGGGGCGGGGGCAGCTGCTCGTTCAAGTTCCCCGGCACCAGCGAGATCAGCACCTACACCGGACGGGGCGGCACCATCACGTCGATGACCCAGGCGTCGTCCAACTGCGGGTTCATGCGCCTCGGCCAGGTGGCCGGGATCCCCGACGTGGCGCTGATGGCCAACCGGGTGGGCATCCGCAGCCAGCTCTTCCTCACCGACTCCGAGGGAAACCCCACCGCCCCGCCCAACAACCTGCCCCTCGGCACCATGGGGGTGTCGCCGCTCGACATGGCGTCGGCCTACGCCACCTTCGCCAACGACGGCGTCTACCACGAGCCGTACTTCGTGGAGCGCATCGAGGATCGCAAGGGCAAGGTGCTCTACCAGCACCAGGCCACGCCGGTGCAGGCGGTGGACCCGCAGACCGCCCGGCTGGTCACCCAGGTGCTCATCGCCAACGTCACCGGCGGCACGGGCCGCAACGCGCGGATCGCCTCGGGGCAGACCGCGGCGGGCAAGACCGGCACCACCAACGACTCCACCGACGTCTGGTTCGTGGGCTACACGCCCGAGCTCTCCACCGCGGTCTGGATGGGGGCGCCCAAGGGCTCGATCAGCCTCGCCAACGCCGGCTTGCAGGGCGCCACCGGCGGCCGGTACCCCGCCACCACCTGGGGCCGGTTCTACTCCCTCTGGTACGCCAACCGGGGCCGCGTCGAGTTCCCCGCGGCCGGGCGCACGCGCTCGGGCAAGGGCATCGGCAAGGTCCCCAACCAGGTGGGCGGCGGGAGCTCGCGCACCACCACGCGTCGCACCCGTCCCACCCGGCGGGGCACCACCGTGGCCCCGGTCACCCCGGACACCACCCCCGTGGCGCCGGACCCCAACCCGGTCCCCACACCTGAACCGGCCCCGATCCCGCTGGGAGGCGGCTAGATGTCTGCGACGTTCGACGACCTCCTGGAGGTCCAGGCCCACGACACCCGGATCGACCAGGTCCACCACCAGATCGCCAACCTGTCCGCCCGGGCCGACCGCGACGGCGCCCGAGATGCGCTGGCGGCCACCGTGGCGTCCATGGAGTCCGAGCAGGCGGTGCGAGACGACCTCGGTCGCCAGCAGCGCCGCCTCGACGACGAGATCGAGACGGTCACCGCCAAGCGCGCGGGCGTGGAGGCCACCCTCTACGGCGGGTCGGTCACCAACGCCCGCGAGCTCCAGGACCTCCAAGACGACAGCGAGTCCCTCGCCCGCCGCATCCGCCAACTCGAGGACCAGGACCTCGAGATCATGGAGCAGATCGAACCGATCGACGCGCGCCTCGCCGAGCTGGCCACCACGCGAGACCAGCGCCAGCTCGTGCTCGACGACGCCGAGGTGCGCCTCACCGCGGCCAGCGCCGAGCTCGCGGTGGCCCTCGACGCCGAGCGCCAGGCCCGGGCTGCGGTGGCGGCACGGGTGCCCGCCGACCTGCTCGACGAGTACGACAAGCTGCGCGCCGGCCACGGTGGGGTGGGCGTCGCCCGCCTGGTGGGCAGCCAGTGCGGCGGGTGCCACCTCACGTTGTCGGCGGTGGAGGTGGCCGCCCTGCGCAAGCAGCCCGACGTGGCCTCGCACTGCGAGGAGTGCGGCCGCCTCCTCGTGCCCTGACCCGGCGCCCGCTCGTGGTCCTCTGGTTCGCGGCCACCTCCGTGGTGCTGGTGGCGGTGGTGTTCCGCAGCCCCGCCGTCGACTACCGCACCGTGGTCGTCGGGTCGCTGCTGCCCCTGGTGGAGGTGGTGTTCGGCGGCCCACGCCTGCTGCACTCGGTGGTGGGCGCGGTGGCGGTGCTGGGGCTGGTGATGGCGGCCACGGGCGGGCGCCGGCTGCTGCGGCGGCGCCTGCTCGGCATCCCGATCGGGATGATGTGCCACCTGGTGCTCGACGGGTCGTTCACCCGCACCGCCTCGTTCTGGTGGCCGCTCTCGGGCGCCGGGTTCGCGCCCGGCCAGATCCCCGAGGTGGCACACCTCGGGGTCTCGCTGGTGCTGGAGCTGGTGGGCGTGGCCGTGGCCGTGTGGGCGTGGCGGCTGTTCCGGCTCGCCGACCCGGAGGTGCGGGCCCGCTTCCTGGGCGACGGGCGCCTGGAGCTGCCCGCAGGGTGAGCTCGGCTCCGGTCAGGTCAGGAGCTTGGCCTTGGCCAGGGAGAACTCGTAGTCGTCGAGCAGCCCGGCCTGGTGGAGCTGGGCCAGCTCGCGCAGGTGGGCCACCAGCAGGGCGCTCGGGTCGACGGTGGTGGGCGCGGGAGCGGCCACCGGCTCCGGGATGGTGGGGGCCGGATCCGGTGCGTGGCCCGCCGGACGTCGTGACACCCGGCGGGGCTTGAGCGCCACCACGGGGAAGCGGATGTAGGACAGGATGTGCTGGGCCTCGTCGACCAGCGCCTGGGCCTCGGCGGGCGGCACGTCGTAGACCTCGGTGAGGGCGCCCAGGCAGTGGATCACGATCCGGCTCGAGGTGGCCGACCGCTCGATCGCGATCGACGAGACCGAGGCCAGGTGGAAGTCGACGCTGGCCGCGCCCGCGCCGCGGTCGCGCACGAAGAGGAGGCGCTGGGTGGTGAGCACCAGCACGCCCTTGCGGCGGGCCACCGTGCCCCGCGCCGTGCGCTTGACCGACTCGCTGCGCGACAGGTGGGCCGTCACGTGCTTGGCGCTGCGCCGGTTGACGAGTCGCCACGAGTCGGCTTGGAGGTCCGCCCCCGGTTCGACGACCTCGGGGGCCGGGCGGACGGGGAGCTCGGTCACCGGGGTGGGTGGCGCCGGGAGGTGGCTGAGGTCGGTGTCCCCCCACCCGTCGAGGTCCACCCGCCGGAGGTGCCGGCCGCGGGAGACCGCGGTGGCGGAGGTCACGTCGTCGGCGGGGCTGTGCAGCACGCTCACGCTCCTGGGCGGTGGGCAGGTCTCACCTCGGGATGGTCCGGGCGAGCGTAGATCACCGCTGAACGCGCGTCAGATTCGGCGCCGAAACGTGACAAAGGTCATAGACGACGGAGTCCGGCGGTCCCGGCGAGCACCTCCACGCTGGCGTCCACCGACGCCTCGGCGGTGGGCCGGTCGACGGTGTCGACCACCACGAAGTCAGCGTGCCAGCGATCCGGGGTGACCGTGCAGCGCACGTAGCCGTGGTCGGCGAAGTTGGCGTAGGCCAGGCCCATGGAGGTGAGGTCGATGGCGCTGGCGAGGGCGGCGCCCAGGCCCGGCGACGAGATGCTCGTGCCCACCAGCTCGTGGGCCACGATGGCACCGGTGGTGCCGGCGTCGGGAAGGCGGAGGTCGGCGGCGCCGGCGGCGTGGATGTCGCCGGTGAGCACCACCACGTTCTCGACCTCCTGGTCGGCGATCGACCGCAGGAGCCGCCGCCGCGCCGCCGGGTAGCCGTCCCACTGGTCGACGTTGAGCACGAGGTCGCCGAGCACCAGGGCCTTCATGACCGTCTGCTGGGCCAGCACCTTCCACGTGGTGTCGGCACTGCCCAGCTCGTCGTTGAGCCACCGCTCCTGCTCGGTGCCCAGCATCGTGTGGGTCTCGTCGCCCAGCTCGGGGCACGACGACGCCGAGGTCGGGATGGTGTCGCCGCACACCTGGTCGCTGCGGTACTGGCGACCGTCGAGCACGAGGAACATGGCGAGCGAGCCCCAGCGGACGGACCGGTACAGCTCGAGCGAACCGTCGTCGGCCGGTGGCTCGAGGCGCAGGGGCAGGTGCTCCCAGTACGCCTGGTAGGCGGCGCGGCGACGGGCGTCGAACGTGGCGGCGTCGGCGACGTCCTCGGGCACGCCGGCGGCGTGGTTGTTCTCCACCTCGTGGTCGTCCCAGGTGACCACCCACGGCGCCGCGGCGTGGGCGGCCTGGAGCTTGGCGTCGGACTTGTAGCCGGCGTAGAGCACCCGGTAGTCGGCGAGGTCGGCCGGCTCGGCGTCGAGCGGCACCCGCAGGGGGCCGGTGCCGCCGGGGTACTCGTAGATGTAGTCGCCGAGGAACACCACGAGGTCGGGCTCGTCGTCGATGATGTGGTCGTAGGAGGTCCAGTGCCCAGCGGTGCGCAGCTGGCAGGAGGCGAAGGCGAAGCGGAGCTCGTCGACGGTGGCGTCGTCGGCCGGCGTGGTCCGGGTGCGCCCGGCCGGGCTGGTGAACTCGCCGATGCGGAAGCGGTACCAGTACCACGAGTCCGGGTCGAGGCCGTCGACGTCGACGTGCACGCTGTGGCCGAACTCGGCGCCCGCCACCTCGGTGCCCGACGCCACCACCTCGTCGAACGCCTCGTCGGCGGCCACCTCCCACGCCACGGCCACGTCGTCGGCGCCCATCCCGCCGGCACCGCTGCGATCGAGCGGCTCGGGGGCGAGCCGGGTCCACAGGATCACCGAGCCGGGGAGGGGGTCGCCCGAGGCCACGCCGAGCGTGAACGGGTCGGCGGTGATGCCCTGGGCGTCGGGCACGGTGGTGGACGAGGCCACGGTGGACCTCGGCTCGGTGGTGGTGCCCGCCGAGGCGTCCTCGCCGCGGTCGTCACCCGAGCAGCCGGCCAGCGCCAGGCTGCCCGCGCCGGCCACGGCCAAGCCGAGGAACCGGCGCCGGTGCATGGTCACCCGCCGGAGCAGGTCTCGGTGGAGGTCGGGATCCGGGGTCACGCGCCGAAAGCTAGTGGCGAGCGGTGCCGCCGTCGGGCGATCGTCAGTGGGTCTCGGGTACGAAGTGGTACTCGGTGCGCTCCGGGCGCCGGTAGCGGTCCTTGGGGCGGGCCGGCAGGGCGATGGTCTCCGAGGTGAGGTCCTGGTAGGGGACCTGCGAGAGCAGGTGGCTGATGCAGTTGAGCCGGGCCCGCTTCTTGTCGTCGGCGTTGACCACCCACCACGGCGACCGCGGCGTGTCGGTGTGGGCGAACATGGTGTCCTTGGCCCGGGAGTAGTCGGCCCAGCGGGCTCGGCTCTCGAGGTCCATCGGGCTGAGCTTCCAGCGCTTCTCCGGGTTGGCGATGCGCTCCTGGAAGCGCCGCTCCTGCTCCTCGTCGCTCACCGAGAACCAGTACTTGACCAGGATGATCCCCGAGCGGATGAGCATGGCCTCGAACTCGGGGCACGAGCGCAGGAACTCGTCGTGCTCATCGGGGGTGCAGAACCCCATCACGTGCTCCACGCCGGCCCGGTTGTACCAGGACCGGTCGAACAGCACGATCTCGCCGGCGGAGGGGAGCTCGGCCACGTAGCGCTGGAAGTACCACTGCGTGCGCTCGCGCTCGGTGGGCTTGTCGAGGGCCACCACCCGCACCACCCGGGGGTTGGTGCGCTCGGTGATGCGCTTGATGGTGCCGCCCTTGCCGGCCGCGTCACGGCCCTCGAAGAGCACGCACACCCTGAGGCCCTCGTGGCGCACCCACTCCTGGAGCTTCACCAGCTCGCGCTGGAGGTGCGTGAGCTCGGCCTCGTAGACCAGGCGGTCCAGCTTGGGCTTGCGCTCGGCCACGATGTCGCCGGATCGCCGACGGGCGCCGGCCCGGGTCTTGGCGGTCATCCGGTGAACTTGCCGCTGCGGATGCGGTCGGCCTCCATCAGGGCCAGCTCCTGGGCGGCCGAGAGCACCACGTCGGGGTCGGGCACGAAGTCGACGTCGGGTGCTCGCCCGCCGTAGGGCACGGCGTTGAGGATCACCCGGATGGCGTTGAGCCGGGCCAGGTGCTTGTCCTCGGAGCGCACGATGGTCCAGGGGGCGTCGGCCGTGCTGGTGCGGCGCAGCATCTGGTACTTGGCGTCGGTGAACTCGTCCCAGTGCTCCTGGGCCTGCACGTCGATCTCGCTGAGCTTCCACTGCCGCAGCGGGTCGTCGCGGCGGCGTTCGAAGCGCCGGGCCTGCTCGTCCTTGGTCACGCTGAAGTAGAGCTTCACCAGGATGGTGCCCTGACGCACCAGATCCTTCTCGAAGCCCACCACGCCCTTCAGGAAGTTGCGGTACTCCTCGTCGGTGCAGAAGCCGAACACCGGCTCCACCATGGCCCGGTTGTACCAGGAGCGGTCGAACAGGACCATCTCCCCGCCGGTGGGGAACTGCGCCACGTAGCGCTGGAAGTACCACTGGGTGCGCTGCTCCTCGGTGGGCCGACCGAGCGCCACCACGCGGTAGTGCTTCTCGTTCATGTAGCGGGTGACGCGGCGGATGGTGCCGCCCTTGCCGGCCGCGTCTCGGCCTTCGAAGAGCACGATCATGCGACGGTGCTCGTCCTCGAGGTGGCGCTGGAGCTTCAACAGCTCCACCTGGTACGGCTTGAGCGCCTCCTCCTCGCGGACCTTGCGGGGGAGCGTCATCCTTCACGTCCCGGGTGGCCGGTGTGTCCGGTGGGGTGCTCGGGGCCGTGGTCGGCCACCTGCTGCGACACGTGGTCGATGGTGATCTCGTCGGTGCTGATCACCCCGTCGCCGTCGAGGTCGACGCCCGTGGCCTCCCACTGGTCCACCACCTCGAGGTGCCCGTCGTGGTGGACGTCGCGGCTGGTGGTGGCCACGATGTCGACGATGTCCACCACCCCGTCGCCGTCGAGGTCGGTGCGGGTCACGGTGGTCTCGTGGATCTCGTCGATCACGCCGTCGTGATCCCGGTCGAGGTACATGGTGGTGGTGGTGGCCACGATGTCGGGGGTCCCGTCGCCATCGAGGTCGACCTCTTCGACGCGCACCACCTCGAGATCGTCCCCGGCGCCGCCCGCCTCGCTGCCGTGACGGGAGGTCACCGTGATGGTGGCGTCCAGCGCACCGTCTCCGTCGATGTCCTCGTCGTGGGATCCAACCTGCTCAGCGGTGTCGTCCATGACCCGAGCGGACCACGCGCCCAGACCCCTGCCTAGGGTCCTTCGGCCCTTGGCGGTGCCGGGCGCGGCAGCGACCATGGAGGTCGACCCCGGCGGGCTCGGAGGACGGCCATGGCCGATGATGCATCCCACCACGTGAGCGAGGCCGACGCCTTCACGATCCAGCTCGAGCGGGACCCGGCCCTGCGGGCCACCGTGGTGGCGGTGCTCCTGTTCGACCGGGCGCCCGAGTGGGACCGGTTGGTCTCACGGATCGACCGGGCCACGCGCTTGGCCCCGGCGTTCCGGGAGAAGCTGGTGGCGAGTCCGCTGCGGCTCGCCCCACCCCGGTTCGTGCCCGACCCCGACTTCGACCTGACCTGGCACCTGCGTCGCGCTCGCCTCCCCGAGGGCGCCGGGATGCCCGAGCTCCTCGACCTGGCCCGCACCGCGCTCATGGACGCGTTCGACCACGACCGGCCGCTGTGGGAGTTCACGCTGGTGGAAGGGCTGCCCGACGGGCAGGCGGCCTTCGTGCTCAAGGTGCATCACGCCCTCACCGACGGCATCGGTGGCGTCCAGATCGCCGCCCGCGTGGTGGACCTCGACCGCGAGGGCACCGACCTGGGACCCATGCCGGCGGTGCCCGAGGCGCGCAGCGCGTGGCCCTTCGAGGCGGTGGCCGAGGCGCTCGGGTACGACTTCCGCCGAGCGGTGGAGATCGGACAGCAGGCCGTGCGGAGCGCGCCGGGCGCCGCCCTCGACGCGGTCCGCCACCCCTTCGCCACCGCCGGGGGCGCGCTCGAGGACGTGCGCTCGGTGCTGCGCATGGTCCGGCCCGTCATCGAGACCGAGTCGCCGGTGATGCGCGACCGCAAGCTGATCCGGCACTTCGAGACGCTCGACGTGCCCCTCGACAAGCTGCGCGCCGCAGCGGCCTCGGTGGGCGGGACCCTGAACGACGGCTTCGTGGCCGGGATCGCCGGCGGCATGCGCATCTACCACCAGGCGCACTGCGCCTGCGTCTCGCAGCTCCGGGTGACCATGCCCATCAGCGTGCGGGGCGCGGGGGACGACATCGGCGGCAACCACGTCACCCTGGTGCGCTTCGAGCTGCCGGTCGGCATCACCGATCCCGCCGAGCGGCTGCGGCAGGTCCACGAGATCTGCCGGGCCCAGCGCGACGAGGCGGCCATCGACCACTCGGAGGCCATCGCCGGGGTGCTCAACCTCCTGCCCGTGGGCGTCACCGGCAGCATGCTCCGCCACGTCGACCTGCTGGCCAGCAACGTCCCCGGCCTCGCCTTCGACGTGTACGTGGCCGGCGCCAAGCTCGAGAGCTTCTACCCGTTCGGGGCCACCCTCGGCTCGGCGGCCAACATCACCCTCATGTCCTACCGCCGGGTCTGCCACATCGGCGTGGACACCGACGGCGGCGCCGTCCCGGACCCCGACGTGTTCGTGGCCTCGCTGCGGGAGGGCTTCGACGAGGTCCTCGCCCTCGCCGCCCCGTCGGCCGGCGCGTGAAGGCCAAGCTCGCGGCCTCCGGGCTGGCCGGCGCCCTGGCCGCCCTGGCCACCTGGGACCTGGTCCAGACGCGGCACTCGATCCTGCGCAACTTCCCCGTGGTGGGGCACCTGCGCTTCCTGCTCGAGGGGATCGGGCCCGAGCTGCGCCAGTACATCGTCACCGACAACGACCAGGAGCGGCCCTTCA
>CAZIVZ010000074.1:0-10794 GCA_964542495.1 uncultured Aquihabitans sp. | reverse complement strand
CGACTTCCCCAGGGTGACCAGGTCTGGTCGCAGCCCCCAGGCCCGGGTGCACCCGCCGGGTCCGGCCGACAGGGTGTGGGTCTCGTCGATCGCCAGCAGCGTCCCGGTGCGGTCGCAGATCTCGCGCACGCCGTCGAGGAAGCCGGGCTCGGGCGCCACGATGCCGATGTTGGTGAGCGCCGGCTCGGTGAGCAGCACGGCCACGTCGCCGGGTGCCAGCGCCGCCTCGACGGAGTCGAGGTCGTTCCACTCCAGGGCCCGGGTGGTCTGCGTCGGCGCCACGGCGGGGGCCACGTTGCCGGCGCGGGCCACGGTGGACCCGTCGGCGTCGCGGACCACGAACGTCTCGTCGACGGTGCCGTGGTAGGCGTAGGCGAACGAGGCCACCAGGGGCCGGCCGGTCACCAGGCGGGCCAGGCGCAGCGCCCACCGGTTGGCGTCGGTGGCGCTGAGGGCGAACGACCAGCGGGTGACCCCGAAGCGCCGGGTGAGCTCACCGGCCACCCACGCTGCGTCGGGCGTGGGGAGCATGGCGGTGATGGCGCCGACCTCCTCCACCTGCCGGCGGATGGCGGCGACGGTGGGCGCGGGGGCGTGGCCGGCCATGGCCCCCGTGTCGCCGAGCGCGAAGTCGACGTAGGTGTGACCGTCGAGGTCGGTGAGCCGGTTGCCGTGCGCCTCGGCCAGCACGATCGGGAAGCCGCCGGCCCACTTGGCCATCCAGGTCATGGGCACGCCACCGATCAGGTGGGCGGCAGCGTCAGCCGCCGCCGCCCGTGATGCGGGCCGCGCCGCGGCGAAGGCGGCGCGCTCGGCCTCGAGGGCCCGAGCCAGCGCGGTGCGGTCGATCTCGGCCACGGGATCCTCCGTGTGGGTGGATGCTGGCCGGACGGTACCGCGCCGGAGGTGGCGGGCTCAGGCGAACGTGGTGGGACCGAGCGGCTCGGGGTCGAAGGTGGCGCCGCAGGCGCTGGCGAGTGACACGACCCGGGCCACCAGGTCGGGGTGGGCCTCCCGCTTGGGCACGGCCAGGATCAGCGAGCTGCCCTTGACGACCACGAGGCAGCGCTCGCCCTGCACCAGCCACACGTCGGCCCACGAGGTGCGGCCCTCCATCGACGGGTTCTGCCAGCGGATGCCCACCTCGTCGAACCAGTAGGTGACCGCCACCACCTCCTCGGCCGCCTTGCGCAGCTCGCCCATCACCACCAGCACGCCGGCCACGAACCCGAGCAGCACGCCGGCCAAGGTCAGGTCCGGGCGGTTGCCGCTGGCCACGACCGGGCCGACCAGCAGCGCCACGATGGCGAGGCACCCCCACAGCCGGTGCCGGGCCCGGCGGTCGATCGCCGCCGTGGCCGGGGCACGCGACACCGCCTGGCGCATCTCGGCGAGGTCCTTGGCCTCCAACCTCGGCACGTGGACCGTGACCACGGCGCCCGACCCGTGCGGCCCGGCGACGGTGGGCGCTCCCGGTGCCAGGTAGGGCGGTGACGGCGGCAGGTTGGACACGGACGGCTCCGCGGCAGGCGACGAGGTGGCCCCTCCCATCGGCACGAGCGCGGCAGGTTCCAGCCTCCGAGCGCCTCAGGGCACGACGCGCTCGGCCCCCGCGGCGATCAGTGCCTCCACCTCGGCGATGGCGGCATCGACGTCGGGCAGGTCGAGCGTCACCGCGCCGGACGGCGTGAGGAACACGAACACCACGCGCTCGACCGTCTCGCCGGTGGTCTGGGCCACCGTGAGGGCGTAGGAAGCGCCCTGCAGCCGGTAGCCGTCGACCCGTCGGGCCAGCTCGGCAGGGTCGCTCGATGCCGACGTCTTGTAGTCGGCGACGACCATGCCGGAGGGTGTCCGGTACAGGAGGTCGATGTAGCCCTCGAGCAACCGGCCGCCGGTGGTGGGGATGCAGGCGTAGACCTCCCGCCGGTAGGGGCCGGCGCTGGCTTCGCGCACGACGTCGGAGGCGAGGGCGGTCCGCACCAGGGCCTCCACCTCGGCGGCACGGTCCGGGATCGCCTCGGCCTGGCACTGGGCAGCGACCGCGTCGACGAGTCCCTTCCCGGTGGCGAGGTCGACGGTCTGCAAGGTGCCGTGGACGGCGCGACCGACCGCCGTGCCGTACCGGCCCTTGAGCCAGGGGGCCAGGTCCTGGTCCCGGGGCCGCTTCTGGAGCCCGGCCGCGGGCTCGGCCTCCGGGTCGGGTCCGCCCTCATCGGTCAGGGCGGTGGCGGCCACCGTGGTCGGTCTCGATCCGCGACGCAGCGCCTCGGCGAGCTCGGCCTCCCAATCGGCGAACGGGGCCGGGGCGGCCGGCGCGGGCGGGGGTGCCAGTGCCGGGGACGCGACGAGCTGGTCGACCGCGGGGGGCAGCTCGGCCAGGCGATCGCCGGCACCTTCGACGAGCAGCTCGGCGCTGGTCCGGCTGGCCGACTTGGCAGTCTCGGAGGCGCTGCCGCGCTCCTTGCGCTGCAACGAGACCACCAGGTGGTCCTTGGCGCGCGTGCAGGCCACGTAGAGGAGGCGCACCCGCTCGTCGAACCCCATCTGCTCGTCGATGGGCGCGAAGAGCGCGAACTCCTCCGTGGTCACGTGGCGGCCGAACCGGTAGCCCACACCGCCGGTGGGGGGGAACACCACCTGTGCCGGGCTGGTGCGGGACTGGGGAGCCGTGGACATGCCGCTCACGATGGTGATCGGGAACTCGAGCCCCTTGGCGGCGTGGATGGTCATGATCCGCACGGCGTCGTCGTCGGTCTCGGGCAGGACGGCCTCAGCCACGCGGCTTCCCTCGCTGGTCTGGCGCCGGACCCAGTCGAGGTAGGCGCGCAGGCCTCCGTTGGTCGCCTCGCTCCACTCCCGGGCCTGATCGATCACGAACCGCAGGCGACGCCACACATCTCGCGTGCGACCCTCGGCGAAGCCCAGCTCGAACACCCGGCGATCGCGGGCGAGGCGATCGAGCAACTCGGCCGGGGTGATCCACTGGCGCTGGTGGTGCAGCGTCCGCAGGTAGCCGAGACCGGCCGTGACCGGGTGGTCGGCGGCGCCGTCGGGCGCGGGGGCGAGGTAGTTCCAGTGGCCGCCGTGCTCCACCTTGAAGCGGACCAGGTCGTCGTCACCGCAGGCGAACAGCGGGGTTCGCAGCGCAGACACGATCGCCAAGTGGTCGGTGGGATCGTCGACCGCTCGCATGGTGAGGAGCAGGTCGCGGACCGCTCGCGAGGCGTAGACGAGCGAGCTGGATTCGGCCCGGTAGGCGATGTTGGCGGCGTCGAGGGCATCCTCCAGGAAGGGGAGCGACGTGCGCGCCGGCACCAGCACGGTGATGTCGCCGAGCCGAGCGTCCCGCCAACCGTCGCCGTCGCGGACGCTCCATCGCTGGCCCACCGCCTGCGCGATGGCGAGGGCCACCTCGGACGCCTCGGCGGCTCGGAGCTCGGAGGCGGTGGCCTTCGGCACCGGCGTTCGCGCCAGGACCGACACCGCCGGACCGACCGGTGGCGCGGCCCGCGTCGGCGCCAGCGCCACGTAGGAGGGCTGTGAGCGCACCGGCAGGTCGACCGCCGGGCCCTCGGACATGAGCTTGTCGAAGACCTGGTTGACCCACTCGATGATCGGGGCGACCGTTCGGAAGTTGGCCGACAGCTCGACCAGCTTCCCGCCGGCTCCGAAGTGCGCCTGGGCGGCCATGAACACCGACACGTCGGCCCGGCGGAACCGGTAGATCGACTGCTTGGGGTCGCCCACCACGAAGAGCTGGCCGGGGGTGACGTCCACCTGGTCCCAGGGGAGCCGGCCGGCGTCCTGCTCGAGCGGGCGGGCGGCGGCGATCCGCACCGCGAGCTCGATCTGGATCGGGTCGGTGTCCTGGAACTCGTCGAGGAGCAGCCGCCGGTAGCGCCCGTGGAGGCGCTCGCGCACCGCAGGGCCGTGGATCTCGTCTCGGACCAGCGAGCGCGACAGCACCAGCAGGTCGTGGAAGGCCAGCTCGCCCCTGGTCTGGCGGGACTGCGCCGCGTCGAGCGTGAAGCGGCGGAGCTCGGCGGCGACGCGCTCGGTGCAGGCGGTGGCGACCTCGACGGTGATCAGGTCGAGGGCGTCACCGGCCGCCTTGACGTCGGCGCGCACCGCCTCGACGTCGCAGGACCAGTTCCCCTTGACCCCGAGGCGGCCGCCGAACTTGGGCTTGGTGAGCGCGCCCGCGCCGACCAGCTCATCGAGGACGTCGAGCTCGTCGTCGAGGCCGCGCATGGCCTGAGACCACGCCTGGATCTCGGCGATCCGGGTGAGGAGCTTGTCGCCGTCGGCGCGGCAGGAGCCGGCGTGGCGACACGCGGCGTCGACGACGTCGAGCGCGGCGGCCAGCCGTGCGAGGAGCGGAGGAGGATCGGGCTGGTCGGCCGGGACCCGCTCGGCCACGAGGTCCCAGTTGCGATCGAACTCGACCGCCAGGGTGCGGAGGGCCTCGGGGCGGATGCCGGCGGCGAACAGGAGCAGGAGGGTGCGCTGCATCGACGGGTCGGCGAGCAGGTCGTCCCGGAACGTGCGCCAGCGCTGCTCGAACGCCACCTCGCTGCTCACCTCGTCGAGGATCTCCACCCGGGGCGGGAGCCCGGCTTCGATCGGGTTCTCGGCGAGGACCCGCTGGGCGAACGCGTGCAGCGTGCCGATCGCGGCGCTGTCGAGCTGGTCGATGGCGAGGTCGCACCGCTCCGCCGTGACCGGATCGCCTGCACCGCGAGCCTTCTCGGCCTCCTCCTCCAACCCCTGGCGAACGCGATCTCGCAGTTCGGCGGCTGCCTTCTCGGTGAAGGTGATGGCGGCGATCTCGCGGAGCTCGGCGGTGCCGGAGGTGACCAGCGCGACGACGCGACCGACCAGCGCCGTGGTCTTCCCCGAGCCGGCACCGGCTTCCACGAACAAGGTGGTGTCGAGCTCGGTGGCAACCCGCTCGCGGTGAGCCTGGTCCGGCGGTGGACCGTTCACGCTCCGGCCTCGCCCGGTTCCACCAGCGCGAGGTAGCGGTCCAGCACCGGGTCGTGGCGCTTGCGCTCCCATCGCCGATGGGCCTCGCCGGTGCCGAGGAAGTCCGGGTCGCAGTACCAGCAGGGGTTGAACGGCCTGGTGTCGGGTGGTCCGGGTCGCTCCGGGAACACCCCGCCCTCGATGCCGTCGACGATGGTGCGCATCGCCTCGCCGACCTGGTCCAGCACGTCGTCGGTGACCTCGTAGCCGTGGAGCACGTATCGCCCGCGGGCCGAGGTGAACCAGTAGCGGGCGTCGACGCGGGCGTCGCGCTGCTCCAGGCGCTGGCGGGCCGCGACGCCGTACACGGCGAGCTGGAGGTGGCGGCCGCCCTGGTGGGGGTCGTCGGCGCCCAGGTCCTTGTAGTCGTCGACCTTGCCTGTCTTGTAGTCGAGGACGTAGATCGTGCCGTCCTCGCCGACGTCGACCCGGTCCGCCTTGCCGCGGACCGACACCGTCCGGCCGTCACCGAGGGGGAAGCGGACCGGTTCGGTGCCCTCCGACCCGAACGCCAGCTCGGCGGCGACGGGCCGAGACCCCGTCATGGCCCGGCGGTGGTCGTCGGCGGTGAGGACCGTGTCGAGATCGGCCAGGATCTTGCGCTGGTCGCGCTGCCAGAAGATGGCCTGGCCGGTGAGGCCGTCCTCGGCGTAGCGCCGGCAGTGGTCGACGGCGATGGTTGCCAGCCGGGCATGGTGCTCGGCGGACCACGGCTGGTGGGGCGCGGGGACCGTGCCCTCGGCCAGCACCTCGCCGATGAAGGCCTCGAGCACCTCGTGCACCAGGTTGCCCCGGCGCAGGGGGGTGATCTGGAGCGCCTCCTCGGGCTGTTCGACCACGTCGACGCGCAGGATGTGCGCCAGCAGGTACGCGTGGGGGCACGCGGCCCAGGACTCGAGGCGGGTGGACGAGGTGCCGCGCTCCAGCGGGGACGGGAGGGGTGAGCCGGCGATGTTGCCATCGAAGCGCGTCAGGCGATCGCTCGACCGGGCGTCGAGCAGCTCGACGCCCGACGCCAGCGTGGCATCCACCTCTGCTGCCAGGCTGGCGAGCTGGTGCCGGGGCGCGTCGTGGGCGAGGAGCTGGCGGAGCCGGTGCTCCTGGTGCGTGGCCGGCACCGCGGACCGGCGGAGCGCGGCATCGAACGAGGCGAGGTGCGTGAGCCAGGGCGGGCCGCCGTGGTCGGCGTCGGCGGCGCCGAGCAGCTCGGCCGACCACAGGCGCTTCCCGGTGAGCACCGAGGCCACGTCGAGCACCCAGCGCGACGGCACCCGCTCGCGGCTGCGGCGCAGATCGCCGCGGGGCACGAGCAGCACCTGCCGGGCAACGCCACCGACCGTGGCCAGGAACTGGTGGTGCAGGCGGTCGACCTGGTCCTGGCGGAGCGCCAGCTCGCCGCCGGTGGACGCCCGCTCGTGGTCCGGGAGCAGCGAGTCGTCGTGGACCGCGGCAGGGAAGCTGCCCTCGGCCATGCCGACGATCACGACGAGGTCGAGGTCCACCCCGATGCCCATGGAGACGGGCCCCACCAGCACGCCCTCGCCGAAGCGACCGGCGCGGCCCAGGTCGGATTCCAGCTCCACCCCCAGGGTGCGGCCGAAGACCTCGAGGGGGACCGGGCCTTCGATGGCGTCCAGCGCGGCCAGGCGATCGAGGGCGAGCTCCAGCCGCCCCGCCGCCCGCCGCTCCACGTCGGGCCAGCGGGCCTGGCGTGGCGATCCGCCGAGGATCTCGCCCACCAGCGCCTTGGCCCACGTCGACCGGCTGCTCCAGGGCCGCTCCGTGCTGGCGGCGTCGGCCAGGCGGGCGATGAGGCCCAGCACGAAGGTTCGCAGCGAGCGGGCGTGCGCCGCGTCCTGGCGGGCCCGCTCGGCGCGCCACGCCGGCTCGCGACCCTCGGCCTCGATGCGGTCGGCCTCGGCGTCGAGCTGGTCGGCCAGGTGCGCGAGGCGCTGGTCCCAGTGGGCTGTCCCGCCGACCACCCCGGCGGCACGCGACACCCGTTCCCACGCCGAGCTGGGGACATCGACGCCGCCGTCGAGCACGGGGTAGCTCGTCAGCCAGGCGAAGACGTCCTCGCGGCGGAAGCCCGTGACCGGCAGGGCCAGCAGGTCGAGCAGGGCCCGGCTGGCCAGGCGTCCGACGAGCGGTACGTCGGCCGCGCCGTTGGTGGGGATGGAGGCGGCGGCGAGGTGGTCGTGCAGCAAGCGGCCGTAGGGCTCGGCCGACGCGTGCAGGATGGCGATCCGATCGAGCGCGGTGCCGGTTCGGGTGGCATCCACCACCGTGCGAACCGCAGCCCGGACCTCCTCGTCCGCATCGGACGCGGTGACGATCCGGGTGCGGTCGGGGGCCACGGCCGAGGGCAGCGTGGGGGTGGTCGGGGCCGGTTCGCTGAGGCCGAGGCGTCGTACGGAGCGGGCGACCTCGGCATCGGCCTTGGGCACCCCGGTGGCGCCGGCGATCACGTGGAGACCGCCAGCCGAACCCACCGCCACGAGCAACTCGGCGCCGTGGCGGGTCAGCCGCTGGGGCAGGTGGACGATCACCGTCCCGACGTCGTCGGGTACACCGGCTCGGGCCACCGCCGAGGCCGAGGCCATGAGGTCCTCCTCGTCGTACCAGGCGGGCTCGAGGGCGGAACGGGCGGCGCGGACCACGCGGACCAGCTCGCGGGTGCGGTCGCCCTGACCCGCCAACCGGTCGAGCGCGGCCGGGGTGAGGTCTCGCAGCTCGCGGTAGGCGGTCACCAGTGCGACCTCGGTGGCCGGATGCTCGGCGACCGAGGCGAAGGCGCCCGGTTCGGTGGCGAGGACCCGCCGCACCGCAGCGGCGAGGACCGGTGTGGAGACCGGCCGGCGCCCGCCGCCCGCGAGCGGTGCCGCGCCCAGCAGCTCGGCGAGGCGGTACGGCGTGAGGAACGACACGCCGATGAGTCCGGGGCCACGCCCCGAGGTGGGGCCGAGCGATCTACCGCCCAGGTGGCGGCGGGCTGCCACGCCGACCTGGTTGGACGGCACCACCACGGTCACCGGCGTCAGGGCTTCGCGGGCCTTGGCGGCGGCTATGGCCGCGCGCAGCGCCGCGTTGGCCTCGGCGCCGTAGCGCACCCATCCGCCGCTGATCTCACCCATGTGCCGATCGTACGCAGGAGGGGTGACACCGCCGGCGGGCGGCGAGTTCGGCCGACGTCAGCTCGGGACGGCGAACGTTCCCAGACCCGAGGCCCGAAGGGCCCAGGATACTCCTGGAGCGACCGGCCGCTGCGGCGGGCGCGGGCCGCCAACTCGTCGCGAGCCGCGTCGGGCACCTCGCGGATGGTGATCGAAGCCATGCTTGCATCGTGCTGTGAGCCGCAGCGGATCACAAGCACGGATCAGGCCGCGGTGACGGCACCGACCCGGACCGAGGAGCCCTGGTCGGTGGTGGTGACCTCGATCCCGGTCCGGATGCGCTCGCGCAGGGCACCGACGTGGCTGATGACGCCGACCATGCGGCCCCCGGCCCGCAGGCCGTCGAGCTCGTCGAGCGCGAGTTGCAGCACCTCGGCGTCGAGCGTGCCGAAGCCCTCGTCGATGAACAGGGCGTCGAGCCGCACGCCGCCGCTGCGGGCCTCGACGCTGTCGGCCACGCCCAGGGCGAGGGCCAGCGACGCCTGGAAGGTCTCGCCCCCGGACAGGTCGGCGACCGGGCGCTGCGTGCCGGTGTGGGCGTCGTGGACCGCCAGGTCCAGGCCCGCCCGGGCGCCGCCGTGGCCGCCCTCCCGGCTCACCACCAGCTGGAACCGGCCGGCGGTCATGGCGGCCAGGCGCCGGTTGGCGTGCTCGCAGATCGCTTCGAGGTAGGTGGCCAGCACCCACCGCTGGAGGGACACCTTGGGCGCCACCTTGCCGGCGCAGCGGTTGGCCACCGCCTCGTGGAGCACGGCCTCGGACTCCAGGGGCACCACCGTGGCCAGCAGCTCGCGGTGCTCGACGGCCAGCTGGTCGATCCGGGCGTGGGCGGCGTGGGCCCGGCTGCGCCGGTCGACGGCCTGGTCCTTGACCCGCTGGGCGTCGGCCAGGGCGGCGGCCGCGCCGGTGGCGTCGGGGCGCTCGGGCGGGAGGTCCGCCAGGAGGGGGTCGGCCAGGGTGTCGAGCACGGTTGCCCAGCGGCGGTCGTGCTCGTCGACCTCGGTGGCCACGGCCCGGCGCTGCGGCGGGGTGAGGAGCGCGGCCCGCAGGTGATCGAGGTCGGTGAACGGCGAGGCGGCCAGGTCGGCGGCGAGGCGCGCCTGGGCGGCGTCGTGGGCCTGGCGGGCCTGATCGCACGACCCGGCCCGCTCGGCCAGCGCCACCAGGGCGGCGTCGAGGACCGAGAGCGCCTCGGCCGCCTCGGCTGGGTGGACGGCGGGGTCGAGCACGGCGGCGAGCTCCTGGGCGAGCCCGGTGGCGGAGTCCTCCAGGTGCTCGGCATCGGCCTCGGCCGCCACCGCCGCGGCCACGGCCGCGTCGGCCAGGGCGTCCAGCTCGTGGGCCTGTGCCGTGAGGCGGGCCAGGGCCTCCTGGCGCTCGCCCAGCGACGCCGCCAACGCAGCGGCCACGCGCCACCTGTGGCGCGCGTTGGCGGCCAGGTCGTGGGCGGCCTCGGCGTCCGCGGCGGCCGTGCCGGCGGCGGCGGCCTCGGTGGCTTCGAGCCGGGCCAGCTCGGCCACCACCTCGCCGAAGCGGTCGGCCTCGGCTCGGGCGGCGTCGCTCGCCTCCTCGGCCAGCTCCACCTGGGGGAGCGTGACGGCATCGGCGGCGGCGTGGGCGGGGTCGGGGTGCTCCGTGGCGCCGCACACCTGGCACGGCCGGTCGGGCTGGAGCCCCTGGGCCAGGACGGCGGCGATGCCGTCGAGGTATGCCGAGCGGAGGTCGAGCTGCGCGCTCCAGGCGGCGTTGGCCAGCGTGCGGGCGGTGTCGAGGTCGGCGCGGGCAACGCCCAGGCGGGCCCGTACGGTGTGGAGCCGCACGGCCGCGGCGGCCTCGGCCTCGGCCCGGTCGGCCGCGGCGGCCAGACCGTCGAGGCGATCGCGAGCGGTGGCGGCCACCGCCAGCGAGTCGGCCGCCTGGGCGGCGCGCTCGCGCCGGCGAGCCACCTCGGCGGCGCCCTGAGCGGCCCGAGCGCGCTGCTCGGTGGCGGTGGCGCGTCGCTCGGTGGCGGTGGCGCTCGCTTCGACCAGCCGGCGGTGCAGGCCGGCGGCCACCTCCAGCTCGGCCGCCTCGACCGCCACGGCTCGGCGGGCGGTCGCCACCTCGGCCGCGGTCGGCAGCCGGTGCAACGCGAGCTCAGCGACCTC
This sequence comes from uncultured Aquihabitans sp., assembly GCA_964542495.1. Taxonomy (GTDB): domain Bacteria; phylum Actinomycetota; class Acidimicrobiia; order Acidimicrobiales; family Iamiaceae; genus Aquihabitans. The sequence continues at coordinate 446 of CAZIVZ010000074.1, read as the reverse complement.
GGGCACGGGCCGACCGAGCGCGCCGCGGGCGGTGGCGGCACGCTGGAGGTGGCGGTCCGCGGCGCGCTCGGCCTGGCGACGGGCCTCGGCGGCGCCCTCGGCGGCCTGGAGGCTGGGTCGGACCTGCTCGGCCTGCTGGGCGAGCGCGAGGCGGTCCCGCACGGCGTCGACCGCGGTGGCGGCGGCCGCCAGCTCGGCGCGCTGGCGCGAGGCCTGGCGGGCGCGGTCCCATCGTTCGGCGATGGCGGCCGCATGGGTGGCGGTGGCCTGCCGGCCCTCCACCTGCGCCTGGGCGTCGGCCACCGCCACATCGGCGTCGGCCAGGACGGAGGCGGCCCGCTCGACCAGGCGATCGAGCGCGGCCTGGTCTGGCGTGGCGACGGCCACCTCGCCCGGGTCGAACAGGGTGTCGCCGTGGAGCGGGTGGAGCTCGAGGGCCCGACGCC
>CAZIVZ010000073.1:0-10886 GCA_964542495.1 uncultured Aquihabitans sp. | reverse complement strand
GCATCAACGCCGGCGACACCACCACCCTCAGCCTGGCCGCCGTCGTCCCCCAGCGCGACGCCGCCGCCCGGTCCGGCGACCCCAGCATCATCCGCTCGTGCCGGGCCCAGCGCGCCGCCGCCACCGCACCCCCCGACGCGCCCATCTTCGCCGCCCCCCTCGGCGGGATGGCCCGGATGATCGATGGCCTCCTCGGCCTGCTCCCCGCAGCCGACCTGCGCGTCGGCCGGGCGGTGGTGGGCCTGGAGCTCACCGGAGCCGACGGCGCCGGCGCCCCCACCGGGGTCCGGGTCGGCCTCGACGACGGCACCGTGCTCGACGCCGACGCCGTGGTGGTGGCCTGCCCCGCCCACGTGGCCGGTCCCCTGCTCGCCCAGGTGGTCCCCGATGCCGGTGCCACGATCAGCGGTCTCGTCCACACATCGGCCTCGATGGTGGCCCTGGCGTTCGAGCCGGGCGTGCTCGGCGCCACCGACCCCACCTCCAGCGGCTGCCTGATCCCGCGCGACCAGGGCACCTTCCTCTCCGCCATCTCCTTCGCGTCGAACAAGTGGGCGCAGCTGCGCGACCCCGACCGCGACGACGCGATCCTGCGCGTCTCCGCCGGCCGCCGCGGCGACGACCGCCACCTCGACCTCGACGACCACGACCTGGTGGAGCGGATGCTGGTGGACGTCGACCGCGTTGTGGGCCTGTCCGGCGCCCCGTCGGAGGTGCGGATCAGCCGCTGGCTCGATTCGTTCCCGCAGTACGAGCCCGGACACCTGTCCCGCGTGGACGCGGTCGATGCCGAGCTCGCCCCCCTGCCCGTGCGCTTCGCCGGCATGGGCCTGCGCGGCGTGGGCATCCCCGCGTGCATCGACAGCGCCGAGCGCGCCGCCGCCTCGCTGGGCGCCACCTGGCCCACCCGGCGCTCGGCCAGACTCTCGGACTGATGTCCACGCCCACCGCCCTCGACGACGGCACCCTCGCGCCCGACGACGAGCCGCCGCGCTCCGAGGAGGCCCAGGCCGCCGCCGCGATCCGCCGGTTCGCCCGCCGGCCGCTGGCGCAGGCCGCCGCCGCCGGGCTCCTGCTGGCCGGGTCGCTGCCGCCGTGGGGCTTCTGGCCCCTCGCCTTCGGCGCGATCGTGCTGCTCGACCGCCTGCTGGCCGACACGCCGTGGCGGCGCCGGTTCAGCCGGGGGACCGTCACCGGCCTGGCGCTGTTCGGGCCCACGATCTCCTGGATCACCCAGCTCACCCCGCCCGGCTACGTCATCGCCGTGGTGGCCTTCGCCGCCCTCACCGGGGCGTTCCTCAGCCTCGTCCCGCCCGGCGCCGGCCGCCGGCCCGGCCTCGTGGGCGCTTGGGTGCTGTGCGAGTCGTTGCGCATGGCCTGGCCCTTCGGGGGCGTGCCGCTCTCGCTGCTCGCCGTCGGCCAGGTGGCCGGCCCGCTCGCCGGCATCGCCCGGGTGGGCGGCGTGCTGCTCATCGCCGTGGCCACCATCTGCGTGGGCCTCGCCCTGTCGGCCGCCCTGTCCCGCCAGGTCCGCGTGGCGGTGACCGCCGCGGTGGCGGTGGCGGCCCTCGTGGTGGTGGCGGCCGTGGCCCCCCACGGCGAGGACACCGGCCGCACCGTCGACATCGCGTTCGTCCAGGGCGGAGGCGAGCAGGGCACGCGAGCCATCACGTCGGACCGCCGCAAGGTGTTCGAGCGCCACCTCGACGCCAGCGCCGAGGTCCCCGACGGCATGGATCTGGTGCTGTGGCCCGAGAACGTGGTCGACACGGACTTCGACGTGCAGGACGCCCAGGAGGGCGTGGAGCTCCAACGCCTTGCGCGCCGCCTGGCCGCCCCGCTGCTGGTGGGCACCGTCGAGGGCGTCGACGACGACAACTTCCGCAACTCCCAGCAGGCGCTCGACGCCGAGGGGAACTGGGGCGACCGCTACGTGAAGGTGCAGCGGGTGCCCTTCGGCGAGTGGGTGCCGTTCCGGTCGCTGATCGAGAAGGTGGCACCCGACACCCTGGCCCGGCGCGACGCCACCATCTCCCACCAGTCCGGCCTCATGCACACCGCGGCGGCACCGCTCGCCGTGGTGATCTCGTGGGAGGTCTTCTTCGGCCACCGCGCCCGCTCGGGGGTGCGCGCCGGCGGCGAGCTCGTCTACAACCCCACCAACGGCTCCACCTACACCGGCACCCTGGTGCAGACCCAGCAGATCGCCTCGTCGCGGCTGCGCGCCATCGAGACCGGCCGGTGGCTGGTCCAGGTGGCGCCCACCGGGTTCAGCGCCTTCGTGGAGCCCGACGGCACGGTCCACCAGCGCACGGGCACCCGCGAGCGCGCGGTCCGGGTGCGCCGCGACGTGGCCCTGCGAACCGGGGAGACCTGGTACGTCCGCTGGGGCGACGCGCCGGGCCGGGCCCTGGGCGCCACCCTGCTGGCCGTGGCGTGGGCCCTGGCCCTGGCCGATCCCCGACGCCGACGGTTGACGGTGCCAGCGCAATCCTGTTAGGCAACCCGAACAAGAAGCTGTCCGGAGGCCTACACATGTCCAACCCCAACGCCCGACGTCTCGCTGTCGGTGTGCTGACCGCCGCCCTGTTGATGGTCGGTTGCGCCAAGGACGACGGCTCCGCCACGCGGGACGACTGCTCGAGCGGCTCATCCGCGGCGGGCGGCTCGTCGGCCGCCGGGGGCTCGTCGGCCGACGCCGGCTGCGCCAGCGGCATCAGCGCCGAGGAGGTGGCGGGCACGTCGGACAACCCGCTCGTGCTCGAGGCGGTGGAGGGTTACCAGACCTACGTCAAGGAGCAGGTCACCGCCCTGGTCGACGACGCCAAGGTGTTCACCGACGCGGTCCGCGCCGGCGACATCGCCGCCGCCAAGGCCGCCTACCCCACCTCCCGTGAGGCGTGGGAGCGCATCGAGCCCATCGCCGCGCTCATCTCCGACATCGACGGCGCGGTGGACTCGCGCGCCGAGGAGGGCGTGGCCGACACCGAGAGCCCGGACGTCACCGGCTGGCACCAGCTCGAGTACGACCTCTGGGTGGCCGAGGACGTCAGCGGGTCCAAGGAGGTCGCCGACCAGCTCGACACCGACCTGGCCAAGCTCGAGGCCGGCCTCGACGACCTCGAGATCACCCCGCTGGCCGTGGCCAAGGGCGCGTCGGAGCTCATCGAGGAGGTGGCCGAGGGCAAGATCACCGGTGAGGAGGACCGCTACTCCCACACCGACCTCTGGGACCTCGCCGCCAACGTCGAGGGGGCCAAGGCAGCATCCGACCTGCTCGAGCCCGCCGTGACCGAAGCCGACGCGACGCTCGCCGAGGAGCTCGAGACCGCCTTCACCGAGGCCGACGAGGCCCTGGCCCCCTACCGAGACGGCGAGGGCTGGGAGCTCTACACCGAGGTCAGCGAGGACGACCGCACCGCCCTGAAGGCCAAGTTCTCCGCCCTCGCCGAGGCGCTGGCCGAGGTGCCGGGGGCCCTGGAGCTGTCATGACCCCCCGCGAAGGGATCTCGCGCCGCCGCTTCGTCGGCGGAGCCGCCGGCCTGGCCGGTGCGGCCGGCCTGGCCGGTGCGGGCGTCCTGGCCACGCGCGAAGCGGCACCCGGTGCCGGTGCCAGCGGCCTGGCTGCTCCCACCCGGCTGGCGTTCCACGGCGACCACCAGACCGGCATCACCTCCGCGGCGCCGGCCGCGGCCCTCATGGCCTCGTTCGACCTCGTGGCCGACGACCGCAACGAGGTGCGCGAGGTCCTGAAGGAGCTGACCGAGGAGTTCGCCGCCCTCATGTCGGGCACGCCGGTGCCTGACCGCGGCGAGCACTACCCGCCGCTCGACACCGGCTCGCTCGGCCCGGAGCCGCCCCCAGCAGACCTGGCCCTCACGCTGGCCATCGGCGCCTCCATGTTCGACGACCGCTTCGGTCTGGCCGACCGCAAGCCGCGCGAGCTCGTCACCATGTCCAAGATGGCCAACGACCAGCTCGACCCGGCTCGTTGCCACGGCGACCTCCTGGTGAGCATCGCCGCCGACTCGGCCGACGTGTGCATCTTCGCTCTGCGCCAGGTGATGCGGCGCACCCGGGCCCACCTGGTGATGCGCTGGATGGTCGAGGGCTTCAACCGGCGAACCGCCCCCGAGCCCGGACGGGCCCAGGTGCGCAACCTGCTCGGGTTCAAAGACGGCACCGCCAACCTCGACGTGTCAGATGACGAGCTGTTGGACCGCCACGTCTGGGTGGGTCCGAGCGACGACGAGCCGGCGTGGGCGGTGGGCGGCAGCTACCAGGTGGCGCGCACCATCCGCATGCTCGTCGAGGCCTGGGACCGGGCCACCTTGCGCGAGCAGGAGGCCATCATCGGGCGCCACAAGGTCACCGGCGCCCCCCTCGGCGCCCGCGACGAGACCGACAAGCCCGACTACGGCACCGACCCGAAGGGCGAGGTGGTACCCCTCGACGCCCACATCCGCCTGGCCAACCCCCGCACGCCCGAGACCGACGAGAACCTCATCCTGCGCCGGGGCTTCTCGTACTCGCGAGGCTTCGACGGCGCCGGCCGGCTGGACCAGGGCCTGGCCTTCGTGTCGTTCCAGCGCAGCCTGGCGAAGGGGTTCCTCGCCGTGCAGGACCGCCTCAGCGGCGAGCCGCTCGAGGAGTACATCCGCGCCGAGGGCGGCGGCTTCTTCTTCGCCTTCCCCGGGGTGCGCGACGAGCGCGACCACTTCGGCCGCGAACTGCTGGCATGAGCGCCCCCCTTTGACGATCGGCCCGGGCACTGGATAGGCAGTCGTGATGGCCCTGCCCCTCGCTCGTCGTCTCACCGCCGTCCTGATCGCCGGCAGCCTCGTGCTGGCCGGCTGCTCGGGAGACGACGACGAGCCCGCCGCCCAGCGGTCCACCACCACCACCGAGGCGGGTGCGAGCGGCGGCGGCCTGCTCACCGAGGACGACGTGGCCGGCGCCACCGACGACGAGGCCTTCCAGGAGGGCCTGGCCGCCTTCCAGTCCTACGTGGAGCAGCAGGCCGGCACGGTGGCCAACGACGTCTCGCGCTTCACCGACGCCGTGCGCGACGGCGACCTCGAGACGGCTCGGCGGCTCTACCCGGCCTCCCGCCAGGCGTACCTGCGCATCGAGCCGCTCGTGTCCCTCATCGCGCCGGGCGTGGCCGACGTGGTGGAGGCCGAGCCCCTCGCCGGTGGCGACGGGGCCGACCCCGCCGACCCCGACATCACCGGGTGGCACCAGCTCGAGTACGACCTCTGGGTGGCCGAGGACGTGCGCGGGTCCACCGCCGTGGCCGACCAGCTCGATGAGCAGGTCGCGAAGCTGTCGGCCGCCGTCGCCGACTTCACCGCCACGCCGAAGGCCATGGTCAAGGGAACGGCCCTGCTCATGGCCTGGGCTGCCGAAGATGCGGCGTCGGGCGCCGCCGAGCCGTACTCCCGCACCGACATGTGGGACCTGGCCGCACGCGTCGACGCCGCCAACGCCGCCCGCCAGATGTTCCGCGGCGCCCTGGGCGACGTCGACCCGAACCTGGCCGAGGAGATCGACGACCTCTCCCAGGACGCCATCGACGCCATCGAGCCCTTCCGCACCGCCGAGGGTTGGCAGTCCTACGACGACATCACCGACGCGCAGCGCACCGAGCTCGCCGAGCGCTTCCAGGCCTTCGCCGATGCCCTCGCCCAGGTGCCCGGAGCCCTCGGCTTGGACTGACCGCGTCCAAGCCGCGCTAGGGCTGGCGGTCGATCCGGGTCACGGTGCCGGCCTGCTCCGACGCCACCCAAGCCGCGTCGTCGTCGACCACCACGAACCCAGGTCGGCCGTCGACGGCGTAGCTGGCCGTCACCTCGGCTGCTGAGGCCCGGACCTGCGTGACGGTCCCAGACCCCGAGCTCATGACCCAGAGCTCACCGGCGCCGGCGCCACGCCAGTCTGCGTTCCCCTCGAGCTGCACCTCTGCGGCGACGGCGTCTCCCGCCTCGGCCAGACGCACGACCCGGTCCCCGATCGAGGCCCAGACCTCACCCTCGACGACGGCGAGCCATCCCGGCGGTTCGTCGAGCTCCACGGAACCGGCGACCGCGTTGGATCGTGGGTCGACGCGCACCACGCCCTCGGGGATCGCGGCCCACACCGCCTGCGAGGTCACGACGAGCGAACCGGGCCTCTCCAGCTCGACGGTGGCCACGACCTCGGAGGACGCGGGGTCGATGCGCATGACGGAGTCGTAGGTCGACACCCACACCGCGTCGTCGGCGACGGCCAGCCAGCGCGGCCCCTGACCCACTTCGATCGTGGCCGACACGGCGTTGCGCCCGGGGTCGATGCGGGTCACCGTGCCGCTGTTGTAGTTGGCGACCCAGACCGATCCGTGGCCGGCGACCATCCAGTCCGGCGTGACCCCTGCGTGGATCGTCGCCGCCACGGTGTTGCTGACGGGGTCCAGCCGGGTGACGGTACCGGTCTCGTAGCTCGACACCCACACTGCACCGTCGGCCACCACCAGTGGTCCGGAGCTCTCGCCCACCTTGATGGTGGCCACCACCTCGTTCGATGTGGGGTCGACGCGTGACACCGTGCCGTCATCGTGGTTCGACACCCACAGCGCGCCCTCACCGAGGGCGAGCCACCGGGGAGCATCGCCGACGGCGATGGACACGAGCGTCGGCTGACCGGCGTCGTCTCGCAGGACGACCAGCACCCCGGCCACGAGCACCCCGAGGACGGCGACGGCCGCGAGCGCCCAGATCCAACCCCGCCACCTTCGCGCCTCGGTCTCGGGCACCGACGCGCGGCGCTCGGTTGGACCCGCGCCGACGGGCTGGTCAGCTCCGGTGCCGACCGATCGCCACGTCGCGATGGCGGCCTCCTCGGTCGCGATCTGTCGGAGCCGGATGGCGACCTCCGCAGCGGAGGCGGGCCTCGCCTCGGGCTCCTTGGCCATGAGCTGCTCGACCAGGTCCCGCAGCGCCTTCGGCCCGCAACCATCCGGAAGCGGATCGAGCGGCATCGTCGTGACCCGGTAGATCATCGGCACGATGGACTCGTCGTCTCCCGCGGAGAACGCGGGAGCTCCGGTCAACAGGGCATAGAGGGTGGCGCCCAAGCCGTACAGATCGCTCGAGACCGTGGCCCGCTTGCCCAGGAGCACCTCGGGCGCCGAATACGCCACGGTGGTGGCCGTGGTCTCGAGCGACGTGCTGGTGCCGGGGCCCAGGCCGGAGATGCCGAAGTCGCCCAGCTTGTAGCTCCCGAAGCGGTCGCTCAGGATGTTGGCCGGCTTCACGTCGCGATGCACGATGCCCACGCCGTGGGCCGCGGCGAGGGCGTCGGCCACCGCGATGCCGACCTGGACGACCTCCAGGTGACTCGGTGGTGGACCGGTCTCGAGTCGCTGCTGGAGCGATCCGTCCGGCAACAGCTCCAGAGCCAGGTACGGGTCACCGTCTGCGGTCGCCCCGGCTTCGAAGAGGGTCATCACCGCGGGATGCCCGCTGAGCGAGCCGATCGCCTGGCACTCCCGTTCGAACCGCCGCATCATGTCGGGATCAGCCCGATGGCCGGGGTGGATGACCTTCAGGGCGACGAGCCGGCCGAGATCGTACTGCCGAGCGCGATACACCGTGGCGAAGCCACCTCGGCCGATCACCTCGAGCACCTCGAACCGGTCGATCGTCGGGAACCGGCGACCGTCGGGCACGTCGGCTCCTCCTCCCACCTACTGCGCCCACCGTAGCCCGACCGTTCGGGTTGATCAGACGCCGGGCCCTGGTGACAGGCTCTCTGCGTGCGACTCGAGCTCACCCATGCGAACCGGACCATCACGATCGAGCGCGGTGAGCTCCTGTTCGGACGGACCGCCGAGCTCGTGGTGGGAGCGGGCAACCAGTTCGTCCACCGGACCATGGGCCGATTCGTGCACCAGAACTCCTGCTGGTGGGTCGAGAACCGGGCGACGCACCTCCCCATCACGGTCACGAGCTACGACGGCACGCGGGTCGAGCTCGCGGCCCGCAGCACCACGGGGAACTTCCCCCTCACCGCCGTGGTGGCGGAGCGGTTCACGGTGCGGTTCTCCGCAGGTGGCGTCACCTACGAGATCGACGGCGAGCTGGCGGCACCCAGACCCATCCCGACCGCCGCAGCAGCCCGCCGCCCTCCTGGCGAGGACACCATCCGCGCCATCCGCCTGACCCCGGAGGAGCGCCAACTCGTGGCGGCCCTGGCGCGTCCGGTGCTGATCGATCCCGGAGCGGGACCCGACGCCCTCCCCGCGAACCGCGCCGTGGCACGAGAGCTCGGCTGGCCCGACACGAAGCTGAACCGGAAGCTCGACTACCTGTGCCACCGCCTGACGAAGCAGGGCTTCCAGGGGCTGAAGGGCGAGTTGGGCGGCGAGGCGAAGCTCCGCCGATGGCGGCTGGTGGAGTACGCCGTCTCGCACGGCCTCGTGACCCTGGCGGACCTCGAGGTCAGCCCGTAGGCGCGCGCCGCCGTTGGGGAGCAGGCCCCATAGACCGCTGGACGGGGGCCGTGGAGACTGCCGGGAGCAGCGGATCCCAACCACGCCGGGCGGCGGAGAGGTCCGGCCTGCCATCCCGAGGCGGGCGGGTGGCAGGCCGCCCGGCACGGGAATCGCCGAGCCCGCGCGGCGGTTGGATCGGAGCTGAGCGCACGCTCGCTTGACCGCATGGTCAACACTCCGAAAGTCTGGTGCGTTCATGGCATCTGTCGACCGTCCCCTCCGCATCGCGCTCCTCGCCTACCGGGGCAAGCCCCACTGCGGTGGCCAGGGCGTGTACGTCCGCCACCTCTCGAAGGCGCTGGTGGACCTCGGCCACCACGTGGAGGTCTTCGGCGGCCAGCCCTACCCCGAGCTCGACGAGCGCGTCGAGCTGCACAAGCTGCCGAGCCTCGACATCTACAACGAGTACTTCCCGCTGCGGATGCCGGGCCTGTGGGAGCTCAAGCACTGGACGGACTTCCTGGAGGTGGCGTCGTTCAGCCTGGGGACCTTCCCCGAGCCGCTGGCGTTCACCATGCGGGCGTGGGACCAGCTCAAGCGCCGCCGGGGCGACTTCGACCTGGTGCACGACAACCAGTCGCTGGGCTACGGGCTGCTGGCGCTCCAGCGGGCCGGGTTCCCGGTGATCGCCACGATCCACCACCCCATCACCGTCGACCGGCGCCTCGAGATGGAGCACGCCACCTCCACCTACAAGCGGCTCACCCTCCGCCGCTGGTACGCCTTCACCGACATGCAGACGCGGGTGGCCAGCCGGCTCCAGCGGGTGATCACGGTGTCGGAGAACTCGTTCAAGGACATCAGCCACGACCACCGGGTGGACCCGGCCCGGATGAAGATCGTGCCGGTGGGCGTCGACCCGAGCCTGTTCCTGCCGGTGCCCTTCATCGAGCGCACCCCCGGGATGCTGATCACCACCGCCAGCGCGGATGTGGCCATGAAGGGCCTGCGCTACCTGCTCGAGGCCGTGGCCAAGCTGCGCACCGAGCGCCCCGAGGTCACCCTCACGGTGATCGGTCGCCCAAAGGAGGGCGGCGAGTCGGCTCGGACCATCGCCGATCTCGGCCTCGAGGAGGCGGTCACGTTCGTGTCGGGGGTGACCGACGAACGCATCGTCGAGCTCTACAGCGAGGCCGAGGCAGCCGTGGTGCCGTCGCTCTACGAGGGGTTCTCGCTGCCGGCCATCGAGGCCATGTCGTGCGCCATCCCGCTGGTGGCCACCACCGGCGGCGCCATCCCCGAGGTGGTCGGCCCCGACGGCGTCACCGCCTTCTCGGTGCCCCCCGGCGACAGCGACGCCCTGGCGGCCAAGCTGGCCTGGGTGCTCGACCACCCCGACGAGGCCGCCAAGGTGGGCCAGGCCGGTCGCCAGCGGGTGATCGACCACTGGAGCTGGCGCCACACCGCCGAGAAGACGGTGGAGCAGTACCGCGCCCTGCTCGAGAAGTAGGACGCACCGATGCTCACCGTCGACTTCGACCGCCTCGACCTGCAACCCGGCCACCTGGTGCTCGACATGGGCGCCGGCGCGGGTCGCCACGCCTTCGAGGTGTACCGCCGCGGCGCCGACATCGTGGCGCTCGACTACTCGCTGGCCGACCTCAAGGACGTGTCGGGCCTGTTCGCGGCCATGACCGATGCCGGCGAGGCGCCGGAAGGCACCGTGGCCGCCACCGTCAACGGCGACGGCACCCGGCTCCCGTTCGCCGACGACACCTTCGACCGGATCATCTGCTCGGAGGTCATGGAGCACATCCCCGACGACTCGGCCGCCGCCGCCGAGCTGGCCCGGGTGCTCAAGCCGGGCGGCACCATCGCCGTGACCGTGCCCACCTGGTTCCCCGAGAAGGTGTGCTGGGCGCTCAGCGACGAATACCACGCCCCGTTCGTGGAGGGGGGCCACGTGCGCATCTTCACCGAGGCATCGCTGCGCACCCGCTTCCGCGACGCCGGGCTGAAGCCGGGCGCCGTGCACCACGCCCACGCCCTGCACTCGCCGTACTGGTGGCTGAAGTGCGCGGTCGGCCCCACCAACGACACCAACCCGCTGGTTGCGGCCTACCTGAAGCTCCTGGTCTGGGACATCACCAAGGCCCCCAAGCTCACCCGCTGGACCGAGAAGCTGCTCAACCCGGTGCTGGGCAAGAGCCTGGTCCTCTACTCGAAGAAGCCGGAGGCGTGACGTTGCCGGAGATCACCACCCCCGCCGTGGAGGGCGTCCTCACCTCCGCCGAGGTGCAGGCCACCGTCGATGCCATCGCCGAGTGGCAGCTGCCCTCGGGCATGGTCCCGTGGGTGCCGGGCGGCCACGCCGACCCGTGGAACCACGTGGAGGCGGCCATGGCCCTCGCCACCG